>JANOHG010000029.1:0-7311 GCA_031406375.1 Archangiaceae bacterium
CGGCGGCTGGCTCGGCGATCAACGGGACAAGCGCCTGGGTTGGGCAGACTTGGGTGCACTTCATGCAAAGCACGCAGGCCGCTTCGCGGGGCTCGAGGTAAGGCAGCGCCGCGTCCGAAGACAGCCCGCCCGGAAAGCGGATCGCGGTCGTCGGGCACACCTCGGCGCAGCGGTAACACCCGATGCAGGTCTGTTCAAAGGCACCGCGGGCGAGCGCTGACGGGGGGCGCAGGCGCGCCCGGGCGTGTGCCGGACGCCTGGGAATCACGCCGAGGCCGATCGCGGCGGCCAGCGCGCCGATCAGGCGGCGGCGGTTCAAGGGGCGCCGCCTGCAGACCTGCAGAATCGCCGCTTGAACAGCTCGGTCATCTTCGACGACACGTTCATTCGCGCCTCACTTTCACGGCGAACCTCAATGCGTCGGTCGGACACGCAGCGATGCACTTGCCACAACGCTCGCAGCCCGCGTCGAGGCGATCGGTCATCGGCCTTTGGCCGAGGTTGCAGACGACGTCACAGACGGTGCAGTCGGTGCATTTGCTCGGGTCGCGCACCACCTGAACCGGCGAAACAGTGGCGAGCAGCGAGAACATCGCACCGCCCGGGCACAACGACCGGCAGAAGCCGGCGCGCGAGACGAAGGTGTCGAAGAGGAACGCGGCGCCGACGACGCCCGCGCCCAACGAGAGGCCGCCAAAGAACACCAGAAGAAAGGCCTCTCGGCCGAGAATCGACGGTGGGTACACCAGCGGAAGCACTTGGACGCCGAGCACGGCGCTCGCCAGCAAGACCGCGATCAGCGCGACCTGCGACGTCACCCGCGGAACGTGCAGATCAGCAGGCTGAACGCCGAGCCGGGTCAGCAGCCAGCGCGCCGCGTTGCTGGCCGCGAGAATGGGGAGGTACGGGCACAGCCAGCCGCAGAAGAACCGGCCGAGGACGATGATGAGGATCACTGCCGGCGCTGCCGCGCAGAAAAGAACCCACGAAGGGCCGCGCGCGAGCTTCACGCCGAGAAGCGCGAGGGGATCGAGGAACTCGAGACCAAAGAAACTGAACGAGCCCGCCATTCCGAGCAGCCCAGGCGCGGCGGTGGACGCGCCGATGGCGTTCAGTGCCAGGGCGGTTGCGCCGAAGCCAGCCAACCCGGCGCTCTGCTGACCAAGCCCATTCAGGTGCCACACCGGCAGCAGCAGCGTGACAGCCATCGAGCACCCAAGGACGAGCCGTCGCACCCACTGGTAGGTGCGGTGATGCTTGAGCCAGATGTCAACCGGCTGCAGCCGGTCTCGGGGTGAGGACATTGTTCCCAGCTGGGATGCGAACTGGATGCCAGACCGCGGCCCCTCGTTTGCAAACCGCGCGGCCATGGAAAACCGCAGCGAAAAGGAGCTGCTCGTCGCGAGCAAGGCCTTCACCACCGAGCGCCGGCTGCAGTCATGGGCGGCAGTCGGATCGACCTTTGCGTTGATCGTCGCTCTGGCGGTGGCGATCGCGGCGACCCACCCGTGGCCTGCGAGGCTCGGGCTGGCGCTGGTTCAGGGGTTGGCGCTGGTGCGCGGGTTTTGCCTATTCCACGACTTCCAGCACGGCGCGTTGTTGCGCGGCTCGTCGGCTGCGCGGGCGCTGTTCTTCGTCTACGGAGAGCTGCTGCTCGTCCCTCCGAGCGTCTGGCGCGAGACGCACAACTACCACCATGCGCACACCGCCCAGTTGGTCGGAAGCCACATCGGCAGCTACCCGATGCTGACGCCGCGAATGTACCTCGCGCTTTCTCCCCGACAGCGCTGGCTCTACCGCGCGACGCGGCACCCGCTGAACATCGCCTGCGCAGTGGTGACGGTGTTCGCGTTTGGCATGTGCCTTCGTCCGTTCGTCCGCGCTCCGGCGAAACACTGGCAAGGCATGGTGTCGCTGGTGTTTGCCGCAGTACTGGCCGCCACGGCGATCGCCTCGGGCCACCTCGCGATCTTCCTCTTCGGGTGGTTGGTGCCGCTGACCGTCGCGACAGCAGCGGGCGCCTACCTGTTCTACGCGCAGCACAACTACCCGGGCGTGAAGGTGTCGCGAAGAGAAAGCTGGACCTTCAGCGGCGCGGCGCTCGAATCGTCGAGCTACATGAAAATGGGATGGCCGATGCGCTGGTTCACCGCCAATATCGGCTTTCACCACGTGCACCACCTCAACGCGGCGATCCCGTTCTACCGGCTGCCCGAGGCGATGGCGGCGATCGGCGAGCTCCAACATCCCCAGGTCACTTCCTGGGGTCTGCACGAGGTGATCGCCTGCTTCCGGTTGAAACTGTGGGACCCGGACAAGGGCAAGATGGTCGGCTACCCGTAGATTGCGCCCGGGCGGGGGGCGCGCAACTTCTGCACGGCTGCTCGAGGGTCGATCTGTCGCCGTTCTTAAGTGCGCACGGTGCAGAAGGTGCACCGAAGCTGAGCGCCAACAGATCTTGCACCACACCCCAGAGCGCATGCGGGTGGCACGCTGGGCGCACCGTGCTCGGCATGACCCGAACTCCCGAAGGCGGTTGGGCCCAGCATGCTGTCGCACGCGGTCGAATGATGGCGCCGGGCCTGCACTGGGGTCGGGATCTGAAGTGGGTCGCTGGGTCGCCCGACGCCTCGGGGGACGATCGCGCAGAGGTCGAGCCGTGACGGTGGACGCCCATCTGCTGGCCCGGTACGGGGCTGTGCCGGTGCCGCGCTACACCTCGTACCCGTCGGCCAACCTGTGGCAGTCGACGGACGAGAGGTTCGCTACAGAAATCTTCGGGGGCGCAGGCGGGCGCCCCATCTCGCTGTATGTGCACGTTCCGTTCTGTCGGAAACTCTGTTTCTACTGCGGCTGCAACATGATGGTGACTCAGCGGCAGGCGCTGGGGGAACGGTACATGGCGGCCCTTGAGGTCGAGCTTGGGCGCGTCGCGGGGTTGCTGCAGCGCGAACCCGATGTGGTGCAGGTGCATCTGGGCGGCGGCACTCCGACCTGGCTAGACGTCGGCCAGCTCACCCGCCTTACCGAGGCTTTGCAGCGCCACTTTCGTTTCGTGAAGGGAATCGAAGCGTCGGTTGAGGTGCACCCGCCGGTGACTTCGTTCGGGCAGATCCGCGCGCTGGTGCGGTTGGGCTTCAACCGAATCAGCATGGGAGTGCAGGACTTCGACCCCCAGGTGCAGCAGCGGGTCAATCGGCCGCAGCCGTTCGAGCAGACGATGGCGCTGATCGGATGCGCCCGCGCCGAGGGGATGAAGAGCGTGAATGTGGATCTGATGTACGGACTGCCGCTGCAGACGGTTGAACGGTTCGCCCGTACACTCGACCGGGTCGACGAGCTGCGTCCTGATCGAATTGCGCTGTTCGGGTACGCGCATATGCCCGATCTGAAGCGGCACCAGCGATCGATCAACCCGGCCGAGCTGCCGAACACGCAGCAGCGCCTCGACATTCTGCAGCTGGCGATCGGGCGGCTGCAGGCGGCTGGCTACCAGGCGATCGGCCTCGATCACTTCGCGCTCGCGGATGACGAGCTGTGCGTCGCGAGGGCGCGCGGAACGCTGCGTCGAAACTTCATGGGCTACACCACCTGTGCCCAATCTGACGTGCTGGCCTTCGGGCCCTCGGCGATCTCGGAAGTCGGGGGCAGCTACGTTCAGAACGCTTCCGACGTGCACGGGTGGGCCGCGAAGATCGAGAGCGGCCAGCTGGGTGCGGTGCGCGGGTGGCGTTCGAGCGCGGACGATGATCTGCGCCGTGAGCTGATCATGGCGCTGTTCTGTCAGCTCGAAGTCGACACCGCGGCCTTCGGCCGGGCCCACCAGCTCGACTTCGAGCGCGCCTTCGCCCCAGAGCTCGCCGCCCTCGGCCCGCTCGAGCACGATGGCCTCGTGCGGTGGGTCGGAGCGACGCTGCAGATCACCCCGGTCGGTCAGCTGTTGCTGCGCAACGTCGCCGCGGTGTTCGACGCCCGGCTGCCGAAGGTGGCCGATCGGCGGCACGCTCCGGCGGTGTGATTTTCAGAAAGCGGCACTTCTCATCAGCAGCTCGCGCCCTTAAACGCGTTGAAGACCGCGTTCGTCCGAAGCGGCGGCGGATCCAAGGGCGGCTTCGGAGGGCAGGCGCGCAATCACTTCCCGGCGACCGGCTCACCGAACAGCTTGCGGCCTTCGAGGCGAATCTGGCCAGCGACGCTGGCGTTTTGCGAACGAAAGTCGATCGCGTTGTCCTCGAGGACGATCTTCACGCCCTTGACGAACAGCGGACATGGCGCGCGATCGAAGCCACGGGCCTGGGCGAACGCGAGGTGACATTGCAGCTGCGTGGTCAGCGCTTTCGCGGGCGCGTTCGGCTTGAGGTGGACCTTCAGCCCCTCGCCGATCTCCTCGACCCACGCGGTGTGCGGCGCCAGCAGGGGGCAGCCTACGCGCTCGGCCAGGGCGATGCCTTCACACGCCGTGTCCTCGAACTTCTCGAGCTGCTGCGCCGCCTGCAGGTGCTCGAACGCCGCGCGCATCTGGCGGTCTGCCTCGTCAAGCCGCGCGGCAGTCGGGTTGTAGGGCCTCAGCGTCGGCGCCTCGTCCGAAAAGGGCGAGCGCGGCGACGTCCCATAGAGTTTGTCCGTTCGATCCCTGTCATTCCGCTGCGCGGCGGCGAGTTCTTGATGCCGGGAGGCCTCGGCGCGGTGCTCCGACGAAGTCAGCTCTTCAGCTGGGGTGTGGGCGCAGGCGACCGACACCAGCGACAGACAGAGGATGCGGTTCATCGTGATGGCTCCTGGTTACCGCAATTGCTTCGAGTGAGACATGGGCCGTGCAAAGCAAGCCATGGTCCGACCTCAGAGCAAAGGGTGGGCCGTGGCGGCTCGGCGCAGGCTTCGGGTTGCCGCCGTGCAGAAGTTGCACCTCCCCAGGGCAGGTGCAGGCGATCATCCCCCCGTGTCCGCCATGCTGAACGGCACCCGTTCGACCGCGGCAACCGGGTGGTGGCTGCGCTTGCCCGACATCGCAGCGCCGATCATGAACCGCAGCTGCGCCTGGCTGGCCCCGCTTTTCACCGCGGATCCCAGGGGAATCCCCCCGCTCTGATAGAGGCAGCCGCGCAGCAGCCCGCTGCTGGTCAGCCGCAGCCGGTTGCAGGCTCCGCAGAACGGCTCGGTGTCGGATGCGATCACCCCGAAGATGACGCCAGCGCGGGTGCGATAGAGCGAGGCGGGATCCGAAGGCGCCCTGCGCGGCAGCTGGGTCACCGGCCCTACCCGCTCGAGTATCCTTCGACCCGAGAAGAAGGTCTGCTTCGTGTACGCGACCGCGCTGCCGGTGTTCATCAGCTCGATGAAACGCACCTGGACGCGGTGCTGGGCCGACCAGTCGAGGAACGCGCCCAGCTCGCCGTCGTTCTTTCCCCGCTGCACCACCACGTTTAGCTTCACCTCCTCAAGCACCGACCGCGCGTCGATCACGGTGGCGAGCACTTCGCCGACATCACCCTCGCCCATGAGCTCGCAGTAGCGAACCGGGTCGAGGCTGTCCACGTGCACCGTTGCCCGCTGCAGCCCCGCGGCAACCAGCGCCGACAGCTGCCCGCGCAACCGCTGGCCGTTGGTGGTCAGCGCGAGAGTGGCCTCGGGGAGCGCGCTGCGAAACGCCGCCACCACCTCGCTCAAATCCGGCCGCAGCAGTGGCTCGCCGCCGGTGAAACGAACCCGGGTGACACCCACCTCGCCGAACAGCGGAGCCAACCGGCCGAACTCGGCAGCGGTCAGGTGCTCGCGGTTGGCAGTGGCCGAGCTGACTGATCCGGGCCGGCAGTACGCGCAGTCGTACTGACACTGCTGCAGCAGGCTGACCCTCAACGTTGCGCTGGCCGGTGAGCTATCCACGGCGGGCTATTTCTTCTTCGCGCCCTTCATCGCGGGGGCCGCAACAGCGGCGGGGGGCTTCACCGGGCCGCGCAGCTCGAGCACGTAGTAGGCGAGGCTCCAGCGTTCGTCCTCCTTCAGGTGCGCGAAGGCGACCATCGCGGTGGCGGGGATGCCCTCGCTAACTGACTTGAAGACGTTCTGGGGCGCGTCGCCGTTCTTGAACGGATCGACCTTGAAGTTGCGAGGCTTGGGCGTGAGCGCCGACGCTGCCGCGCCATCACCTACACCCGTCGCGCCGTGGCACGCGACGCAGTTGATTTCGAACGAGGCCTTGCCCTTCGCGAGCAGGTCCTTCGAGGGCGGAGGTGCCGCGGCGAGAACGAGGGAAGCGGACAACAGGACGAAGGAGATCATGGGTGTTCCTCTTTGGGGGGTGGAAAGCAGCAGCTGTCGGTGTCTGGGGCGGCCTCGAGGGAATGGAAGTCGAGCGCTGCAGGCACCGCGCCCAGCGCCAGGCACTGCGCCTCGACGAGCCCGCGCGCCCACCCGAACACCGGGCCGTAGATTTCGCTGCCCGCCACGTTGTCGCGTTGGGCGATCGCCGGGGCGAACCGACCGAGGTGATCGACGAGGAACTTGCGCCGCGCATCCTCGACGATCTCCACCCCCAAGGAGTCGCCCGCCTCGAGCAGCGTCGCCTGCCGCGCCAGCAGCACCGCGTAGAACTCGAGCTCGACGCCCAGGTGATCCGCCATTTCGCGCTCTTCGTCGCTGTCGCCCGGGCCCAGGCCAAACGCCTGGTAGAAGCCGCTGATGTCGGCCAGCTCGGTGCCCTTCGACATCCCGCGCATCCGCCCGTACTCCGTCTCGTACAGCGGGGTGCGCCCAGCGCCGTGATCGAAGAGTCCGACGTACTCGGCCCGCGCCGTGTCGAGCTCGGTGTTGCTGCGCGCCAGCTCGAGCAGCCGCTGCGGCACGTCGGCTGCGCCGAGCGACGCCAGCTGACCCACCCAGTGGCCGAACTGGGCGTCGGGGTACGACGTCAACCGCGCGGCGAGCGCGAACTCGAGCGCCTGATCTTCCAGCAGCGCCGCGCTCATCGTTCGGCCACCTGCACTGGGGTCCAGGTCATCGTCACGCTCTTGCGCGAACCAACCTCTTGCGCGCCGCCCTGCCAGATCGCGAAGGCGACGAAGCTGCCCTTGCCCGCCACGAGCGTCGAGCCCCCCTCGATCGCCATCGCGCGGTTGATCACCAAGGTCCACTGCCCGTTCTCCCAGATCGCCCGGCCGGTGCTCTGGTGACCTGCCTGTACCGAAGACGTCGAGAAGCCCTCGGCGATGATCTCGTCGACGCCGGTCTTCACGTACGACTGCGGGTTGCCGGCCACGAGCCCCAGCGAGAAGCTCTCCTTCTCGGCGGCGGTGCCGCCCGCGGCCTCCTTGA
>JANOHG010000893.1:0-4207 GCA_031406375.1 Archangiaceae bacterium
GCGCACCTTTTCCTCCGCCCATTCCCATCAGTGAGTGCCCATCACTTGAAGAAATGCCTCTTCACGATGTTGAGAAAGTCGGCCGAGAAGTTCGCCATTTCGGTGTCGAACACCCGAATTCGCGCGATGAAGGAATTGTACGCCACCACGGCGGGAATCGCTGCAAACAGCCCCGCTGCGGTCGCCAGCAGAGCGTTGCCGATTGGAGCCGCCACGGTCGCGATCGTCGCGTTGCCCTTTTCGGCGATCTCGTTGAACGCCCCAAGGATCCCCATCACCGTGCCGAAGAGGCCCACGAACGGAGCCGCGGCTCCAATCGTGCCCAGGAAAGACACCCGTGCTTCGAGCTCGGTCAGCTCAGAGGTCGAGGCCCGATTGAGCGCGCGCTCGACGTTTTCGATTCCTCCCAAGCGCTCGGCCATCGCGCCCTCTTTCGCGTCTTTGTGCTGCGCGAGCTTCGACAGCTCTTCGTAGCCAGCTCGAAACACCTTGCTCAGCGGCGAGCTTTCGAGCTTCTGCGCCGATTGGTAGATGGCATCGAGCCTCGAGGCTTTCCAAAAGACGTCGAGGAAGCGCACCGACTCGGATCGCGCCCGCCCAAGCTGCAGAGACTTCATCAAAATCAGCGCCCACGACCAGGCGGAAGCGATGGCGAGCACCAACAGCACCAGCAGCTCGATGAGGGAAGCGCTCTTAAGCACCTCGATGTAGTTGATTGCAGCGAGCATGTTGGGTTGAACTAACATCCCTGTTGTCGGGGCGGCAAGAATCTCCCTCGGAAATCCATGGGTTGCAGTGTGTGCCTGAATTTCTTGCGACACCACGCCGTCTGGCGGAAAGCATTCTAACGAAACGGAGGCTGGGACCAATGAACGCGCGCTTGTGGGTGGCATTCCTCGCTGTGATGGGTTCGACCGGCTGCATCGTCGTAGCCGGCAGCGGAGGGACGGGAGGTGGCGGCGGCTCTCGCCGCCCTGGCGATGTCACCTTCACCTGGAGCTTCGCCGGTAAGGAATGCAACCAGGCGTCCGAGGTGAAGTCGGTGAAGATTACCATCCCCGGCCAGAGCCTCGAAAATGCGGGCGTCTATCCCTGCAGCCAGGCCGGCGTCAGCGATGTCTACATCAACTTCGTCGACGCGCAGGGGAACCTCGTCTACGGAACCCAAGGAGACCCCAAGCCCTGCACCTCGGCCGGCGTCGAGTACCCCTTCCTCAAGCCGGGCACCTACAGCGTGCGGATGGTGGCCGCTGGCACCAACAACCGTCTCTATGAGTCGAACTACACCTCGCCGCCGACCGTGACTGCCGTCGCGGGCCAGTTCGCCGCGATGAGCAGCGCTGTGAACGTGCAGCTGTTTCGCACGCGGTAGCCGGTCTGCGGCACGCTTCGTGGTACTGCTTCGAGGCGTGCGGCACGACAGACACAGCGCGATTGGAGTTTTTGATTCAGGCGTCGGCGGACTCACCGTTCTCAAGGCGTTGATTGAGCGCCTGCCGATGGAGAGCACGGTGTACCTGGGCGACACTGCCCGGGTACCCTACGGAACCAAGTCGGGCGAAGTGGTGACCCGCTACGCGCTGAAGAACGCTGAGCTGCTGCTCGAACACGGAATCAAGCTGCTCGTCGTCGCCTGCAACACTGCTTCAGCGGTCGCGCTTCCCGCGCTCCGAGAGCGAATCCCTATTCCTGTGTTGGGGGTGATTGAGCCTGGCTCGGCGGCTGCTGCCTTTCATACGAAGTCGGGCAAGGTGGCGGTGATTGGCACCGAAGGCACCATCAAATCGGGCGCCTATCAAAAGGCGCTGCTCGCACTGCGCAGCGACCTGGAAGTCACGACCAAAGCGTGCCCGTTGTTCGTTCCACTCGCCGAAGAGGGATGGGTGGCGGGTGAGGTCCCCAGGCTCGTCGCGCGCGAATACTTGGGCGGGTTTGTCACCGCTGGCGTCGACACCCTCGTGCTCGGCTGCACCCACTACCCCTTGCTGGCGTCAGTCATCGCTGACGTCGTCGGGCCAACGGTGAGGCTGATCGACTCAAGCCACGCAACCGCCGAAAGCGTCGCGCAGCTGCTTGCCGAGAAAGACTTGCTCAAGCTGGGGCTCGCTTCGGTTGAACGGCACTTCTTCGTCACCGATGTACCCGAGCGGTTTGTCGAAGTCGGAGCGCGGTTTCTCGGCCGACGGCTTTCGGGCGCACGCCAGGTCGACCTGAAGTTCTCTTAGTTCTCGCTGAGCTGATGAGGCTGTTCGCTCGGCTCCGGAAGCGGAGCGACCACCAGCGCGGCGTCGAGCCCGATGTCATCTTTCCGAGGGATGGCGCCGGTGAGGGCGGTGATAAGCCGCTCACTGGTTCGATAGAAGGCGAGCTTCTTCAGTGGCCAGTTCAACCAGCCGGTGGTGATGCAGTAGTAGTCGAGGAAGGGGCGGGTGTGGTGAATCCGGTGGTGCTCGGGCGGCAGGATCAGATGCAGCCGCTGCAGCCAGGTGACGACGGTGGGGCGCTCTTCGTCCGTCTCGTGGGCCCACTTGTGAAATTGATTCGTCATCATCACCCAGAAAATCATCGAGGTGATCGCGACCACCATGAACAACGCGAGGTGGTGCCATTGATGGTTGAGCGGCACGAGCAACGAACCCAGCGCCCAAGGAACCGAGATCGCGCAGTTGTTGCCGTTGGTCTCGATGTAGTCGTGGCGGGTGATTGCCCGCTGATCGACGTGGTGTTCGCGGAAGGGGCGAATCAAGGCCTTGCCCACCAGCGGCGTCGCGGTGGAACCCCAGGTGTCTGCCATCCAGTGGACGAAGCCTGAGACCCAATCAGCGACGAGGAAGCCGGTAAGGAAAGCAGCCAGGGTCAACCAGGGGCTCACTAGGGCGTACGGAGCGACTTTGAACACGGTGGCAACGGTGAAGACCCAGAAAAGGACGATGCTGGTGATCTCGAACGCGCGATGTTTCCACGTGTAGAGCGAGGCAAGCTCTTTCGCGCTGTGTTGCCTGATTTTGAGATCCTTGTTCGACATGGCAGTTCCCCAAAAACTCTGGTCAGCAAAGGTATACGAGAGAGTAGGGGGCGGTGTCATCGTCCTGTCAGTCTCGATAACCCGTGCGGCGATCCAGCCGTTATGGATGCCTGAGGCGTTCGCGGTGGGTGTAGACGTTGAAGCCTGCCCCGCGCACAAAAGCGACGAGCGTGATTCCGGCCTTGTGGGCGAGATCGATCGCCAGTGAGCTCGCAGCAGAAACACTGGCCACCACCGGCACCCGGGCCATCGCAGCCTTTTGAACGATTTCGAAGCTTGATCGCCCACTGACCATCAGCAACGCCGCGCTGCCAATTCGATTCGACAGCAGAAGGTCTCCCACCACCTTGTCGACCGCGTTGTGACGGCCGACGTCTTCATGTCCCGCGAGCAGCGTTCCATCCAGGGCGAGGGCAGCGGCCGCGTGCACGCCCCCGGTGCGAGAGAAGTTCTGCTGCAGCGCACCCAGTCGCAAAGGCCCTTCTGCCAACACCTGGTTGCTCAGCTGGACATCAAGCGCGAGCGTTGGAACGCGTTTTAGCAAATCGTCAATTTGCCTTCGACCACATACCCCGCACGCCGCCGTCAAGAGCGTGCCGCGGCGCGCAGCGTCGGCCCGTTCGAGCGGCAGCTTGGCTCCAGAAGCCGGTGTCACTTCAATCACGTTGCCATAACCGACTTCACCTGCGTGCCCGCAGTGCGAGACGGTGCCGATGTCGGCGAGCGAACGAACGATTCCTTCCGCGTAGAGAAACCCGATCGCGAGCTTCGCGTCTTCGCCCGGAGTTCTCATCGTGATCGACACCGACTCTGACGCGACCCGGATTTCCAGCGGCTCTTCGACGGCGATGAAGTCTTCGATCGACGTGCCATCGCGCCGCTGCGCCTGACGCGTCGCGACCCCCTTCATCGGGCAGCTGCCGCGCGCCCAGCGTCGGAGATCAAAGCGCGCGGGCTGTCACAGCGAATGATGGGGGTCATCGGGCGTTACTCGTAGTCGCTGCGCTTCTTCTTCATCGGGTTGCTGAGCTTTCCTTCCTTGAAGATTTCAACCCGGTTTGCTCCTGGAGCGTTGAGCCCTTTGGCCATGCCTATCAGCGGCTTGTTGTCGGGAGGTTGATAGACGACGCGCACTTTCGCCGCAGGTCGGTCCAGCTCACCATCGCCTCATTGACAATGCCC
>JANOHG010000941.1:0-2800 GCA_031406375.1 Archangiaceae bacterium
GGAGTGTCGGGCCCGATTTCCCGCTGGGTGATTCGCGAGAAGCGATCTTCGTGAAGGAACTCGATCGGATCCTCGATCGTCAGGATGTGCTTTCGGTAGTGCTGATTGATGTAGCCGACCATCGCTGCAAGCGTCGAGCTCTTGCCTGAGCCGGTGACTCCGGTGACGAGGTTCAGCCCCCGTTCTTCCTGGCTGATCTTCTCGAGCACCTTTGGCAGCCCGAGCTTCGAGAAGTCGGGCACCGTGAACGGAATCGCGCGCATGATCGCGCCGATTGTCCCTTTGGTACGGTGAATGTTCGCGCGGAATCGCCCTACGCCGTCAAGCGCGTAGCTGGTGTCGTGATCGCGCAGTTCCTCGATGTTTCCCGGGTAGTGGCTGGCCGAGAGAATGTGCATCGCAATGCGCTTGGTGTCTTCAGGCTGCAGCGCCGGCACCTTCACGGGCAGCAGCTGGCCGTTGACCCTCAGGGCAGGAGACGAGCCCACCTTGAAGTGAACATCAGACGCGCCGTTCTTCACCGCCGCGCCGAGGAACTGATTGAAGGTGGCAAGTTCCATGATTCCCCTCGGCTATCGAACGGTCACTGACATCGCCTGAGTCTTCGCGAGCATCGAGGTCGTCCGTCTCAGTCGATCTGACAAGGTGCGGCAGAAGCTCTTGAAGACCTTCACGCCAAGCTTGTCGTCGCTCTTCAACAACGCCTCGAAGCGATCGCGTGGCATTTTCAGCAGTCGGCAGTCGCCTACGGTGGTGACGCGGGCGCTGGTGAGCAAATCGTCAATCAACGACATCTCACCGAAGAGATCGCCCTCGCGAAGCCTTCCGATCTCTTCGCTTTCTTCATGCTTTCCGTCGGCGTTGACGTCGCGGGTGACCCGAACTTCTCCCTTTTGGATCACGTAGAGCGCATCACCCAAGGCGTTCTCTTCAATCACCACCGTTTCGGGCGGCAAATCGAGGTAGTGGATGATGCTGCCCAGCCGCGTCGTCTCGTCGAAGCTGAGCTTCTGGAAAAGGTGGAGCTTCTGCAGCAGCTCCACCCCTTCGAATTCGCCGAATCCTGAAAGCTCAAGTTCCAAACCAGCCTCCGGTGACGAAGGAACTACGGGCAGACGCCAACACCCTGCCCGAACGTCAGCGGCTGGCAAGCTACTCCAGCGCCACAGCTGGGCTGCCCTGCGTCAGTGTTGCAGAACGCGCGGCATGTGTTGGCACCCCCCTGTGCGGTGATGCAAACGCTGCCCTTGATGCAAGCATTGACTGCGGCACACGTTCCGCCTGGGGCCGTGTTGCCCGCCGAGACGCAGCCTGACGTCGTTTGCGTGATCGGGTAGCAGCCATTCGCGCTGTTGGCGCAGTCTTGCGCAAGGAGGCTGCAGGCAGGAGGGGCCTGGTTACAAATCAACGGAAGCTCGGTGGTGCCGGGGATCTGCAACGAGATGTTGCAGAGTTTGCCGCCCAGACAATCACCTGTGGTGCGGCAGAACTTCGCGCACGCCGCTCCTGGTCCACCGTCGGGCCGGCCGATGCCAGTCACGCAAATCGTCGACTTCTTGCAGTTCGCCGCGACGTCAGCGCCGCACGCATCGCCGTCGGCAAGTGTTCCGTCGGCGACGCATTCGCGCCCCGCAGTGCCATAGGTGCACTGGGTATTGGCGGCGGTACAGGTCTGCGACACCACGTCGCACGCGCCTGCGAGGCAAACTTCGGCGTTGTTGGGTGAGGTGAGGTAGCAGAAGGTGTTGGCTCCGCACAGCGACGACATCGCAAGCTTGCACGGAGCGCCACCGTCGACGCCTCCGGATCCACCGCCTGTTCCAGTGCCGCCTCCTGCTCCACCACCTGTCGCCGACCCGCCGCCGGTTGCCGAGCCGCCGCCGGTTGCCGACCCACCGCCGGTTGCCGACCCGCCGCCGGTTGCCGACCCGCCGCCCGTTGCCGAGCCGCCGCCCTTGCCTCCGCCTGCCGACCCGCCGCCCTTGCCTCCGTCAACCCCACCACCACCCGTTCCGCATCCAACCATCGTTGCGACCAAGCACAGCGTCAGAATTCGATTCATGGTGATCTCCGTTCGTGGGCCGGCCCCACGGGGTCTTCAGTTGAGTGATGCCGTCTGGCTCGAATGATCCGAGCCGAAAATTCGGGGGCTTCTTAGCCGAAACCAACTCCGAGTCGCCGATTTTCACACCTTCGCTGGGTTTTGTTTCTGTCGTACGCACCGCTCGAAAGTCGGCATGTAGGTTTGAGTTGCGGTAGAGAGGAAGGGGTAGACTCTTCTCTTAGGGCCGCCTCGACTTCGAGGTCTCAAGTTGTTGCTGATGCGCTTCTGTTGGCTGTTGGCCCTCGCGCTCGTTGCGTGCGCGCAACCGTTGCCAGCGACCAGTCGGTGCCGGGGTGTTGTTTGTCCGGTGCGATCCACCTGCGATCCGACGAATGGGTTGTGCGCCTTCACGCCTTCAGGGGATTCGGGCGTTGGCTGCGCGGTCGACAGCCACTGTAGCGGGGCGACTGCTCGATGCCGGGCGGACCAGAATCGTTGCGTTGCGTGCATCGCAGAATCCGATTGCGCTGCAGGCAGCTGCGATCTGACCAAGAACACATGCGTGGGTTTGCCCGATTCCTGCGCCACAGCGAAGGCGCTGGACCTGGGGAATGGCAAGGTGACGCTCACCGGCGATACCACCCGCGCCAATGACAACACCCGGCTGTACTGTTCTCTGCCGGGCACCAAGTCCAACGATCTGGTCTGGATCGTCACCATCGAAGAGCGTCGCCGCCTGGTCGCCACAGTCACCCC
>JANOHG010001006.1:0-4513 GCA_031406375.1 Archangiaceae bacterium
CGCACCTCGCGCAGCGGGCGTTGGGCGCCGGTCAGCACCACCGGCTTGCTCAGGTTGGGCAGCATGAACGACAACGCCGAAGCGGTGTAGGCAAGGGTGTCGGTGCCGTGGGTAATCACCGCGCCATCGAAGTTCGGTAGCTTCTTGTGAAGCAACCGAGCCAGCTTCGACCAGTGCTCTGGCTGCATGTCAGACGAATCGAGGTTCGAGAACAGCTCGAGCTCGAGCTCGGCCAATTCGAGCAACTCAGGTACCCGCTCTTTGACTGTGCGGAAAAAAGTACCCGGCTTGAGTGCATCGGGACGGCGGCCCGTCATACCTAGGGTTCCGCCGGTGTGAATGAATAGGAGGCGTTTCATGGGTGAGCGTTCCTTTACAACCCAGAAGTGGGTCGCTACAACGCGCCGCATAGTGAAGCCATGTCTTCTCGCAGTGTTGCTGGTGGCGGGTCCTGGGTTGGCGCAGCCGGCAGCTCCAGCCATGGAGCCTTCGCGGGTGTTAACGGGAATCAGTGGCCTGGATTTCTCGAAGCTCCCTGCCTCGGCGCAGAAAGAATTGGCGACCGTCTTCACCGACGAGTTCGACTGGTGCGGCCGCCCGATGACCGTCGCTGCGTCGCTGAAGGCGGGCAACGCCTGCAAGCATACGCGGCGGTTGGCGATCCTCGCCGCGAGCCAGGCAATGGATGGCGCGCCGGCGACTGAGATCATCGTCGCGCTGTCGCGCTACAACCAGTCGTTCTCCGCCCGCCGCCAAACGTTCAGGCCAGACGAGCGGATGTGCCAGGGTCCGAAGGACGCGAAGGTCACCCTGGTCGAGTTTTCCGACTTCCAGTGTCCTTACTGTGCTGCTGCCCGCCCGATGCTCGAGCAGGCGATCAAAGGCCGCAAAGATGCGCGCCTTTGCTTCCAGCCTTTCCCGTTGCAGAACCACCCGCACTCGGTGCCTGCCGCGCAGGCGGTATTGTTCGCGCGTGACAGCGGCAAGTTCTGGCCGATGCATGACGCACTCTTCGACAACCAGCTGTCGATTTCTGATGGGATGATCAAAGAGACCGCAAAAAAACTCGGGCTCGACGACAAGGCGCTGAGCAAAGCGATCGCCTCAGGAAAATACGTCGACGAGCTGACCGCTTCCAAAGAGCTCGGGAAAACTGCAGGCGTTGACGCGACGCCGACCGTCTACTTCAATGGCCGCAAGCTGACGTTGCTCATCTCGACCGAAGCGGTCGCCGCGGCGCTTGAAGACGAGCTCGAATGGACGGATGGCAAGAACTCCTGGCCAAACAACTAATGGCCTGCACGCGATTCACCCTCTGAACCAAGATGAGCTCGGAACCACGCTTTGTCGTTGACGGTAAAGGGGGTCTCATTCCGGTCAGCCCGGCCACCTCTTCCCTGCCGGAGCATTCACAGTGGGCCTTGGCGAATACGTCTCCGGACTGGATGGTGTTCCTGCGCACCCCGTCGGTAGGCGGCATTGTGCAAAGTCGCCCACGCGTGGTGATGGCCGGAGATTGCGGCGCGTTTCCGTTGTCGGACTTGATCGCTTTCCTCGGCCAGTCGCGGTGGACAGGGCTGATGAAGCTGCAAAGCGTTGACGCTGAGCGCCAGCTGGGACTCAAAGAAGGCGAAGTGCGCTGGGCGCATTCGGACGCTCCTCAAGAACGGATTGGCGAGGTGATGGTGCGGCTGGGGTACGTCACCCGCGCACAGCTCGAAGCGGTGCTGAACGACACTCCTCCGAGCCGAATTGGTCGCGCGCTGGTCGAGAAAAACTTGATGCAGGCGCATGACCTGTGGAAGTGCGTCACCGAGCAGGCGAGCGAGATTTTCCACGCGATGATGCTCTGCAAGGAAGGCGCGTTCACTGCGATTGACGAAGAGCCCGACGACAAGTCGGTGCACAACCTCAACATCTCGATGCAAAGCCTGTTGATGGACAGCATCCGGAAAATCGACGAGATGGCGCACTTTCGGAAGAAGATTTCCACCGGGCGCGTGCATGTCGGAAAGAAGCGAGCGTCTGATGGCAAGCTGGAGCCCGAAGAAGACCAGGTGCTGGCGCTGCTAGACGGGCACAAGACGGTGTTCGAGCTGGGGCAGGCCGCGCGGATGAGTGAGTTCGACATCACCCGCGTGGTTTATCGCCTGCTCGAAGGCGGCTTCGCTCAGGTCTCGCCACATCCGATTGCGTCGGTGCCTCAGGCCGCGCCGCCGGCTCCTCCTCCTTCAGCGCCAGCGCGCGCGCCAGTTCCGGCTGCGACCGCTTCTGAACACGGCTGGAAATCGCCCGCGGCGGACGAGACGAAGGTCCTCAATGTCTTCAATTTCATCTTTCGAGAGGTGCGCAACGAAGTGGCGCGGCGGGGAAAGCTCGAAGACTTCATGCAGTCGGCGAATGCCGCGCTCAGCTCGGGGACCCTGTCGCCCAGCGCGATGCTCAGCGGAGTTCAGTTTCAGCCCGACGGCAGCCTGCCCGAGAAAACGGTGATTGAGGCCTACCGCCGCCACGCGCCGACGTTGGGCAGCGAACCGGTGGCGAGCTTCAAACAGGCGCTGTCAGACGTGATGTTCTTTCTGCTCTTCCAGGCCGGAGAGTTGCTCGAATCGCGCGCGGACGAAGATCTCGCCCGCCGTGTCAAAGAGCTGCTCGCCACCCTGGAAACGCAGTGAAGTTTCTCACCGCGGATCTTCCGGGCTGTGGCGGCCACTTCAAAGAGACGCCCGACGACTTCGAGGTCGAAGAGATCCCCGCGTACGTGCCGTGTGGAGAAGGCGAGCACGTCTATGTCTACGTCGAAAAGCGGGGCGTCGCGACGCCCGACGCAGCGAAGCGAATCAGCCGGCACCTCGGGTTGCCGGAAGGCGCGGTAAGTTGGGCAGGGTTGAAAGACAAGCAGGCACTGACCCGCCAATGGATGAGCATGCAGGCAAAGCCGGGTCGCGAAACCGAGCTGGCGACGTTCATCGACCCCGAAGTGAAGCTGCTGCAGGTCACCCGGCATCGCAACAAGCTGAAGGGCGGCCACCTCAATGGCAACCGCTTTAGAATTCGGCTCGCGAAAGTGAAAGACGTGGACGTGGCGCAGGCGGTGCTAGCGGTGCTCAAGGCCCGCGGAGTTCCCAACTTCTTCGGCGCCCAGCGCTTTGGAGTTGCGGGCACCAACGCCGCGCGCGGAAAGTCGATTCTGCTCAAAGCTGCTGCGGGTGGCCGCCGGGGTCGGCCTGACTTCGAGCGGAAAATGCTGCTGTCGGCCTACCAGTCAGAGCTGTTCAATCGGGTGCTTACCCGCCGAATGGAAGACGGGGCCTTTTCGAAGGTACGCAAGGGCGACGTGCTCAAGAAACACGACAGCGGAGGCGAGTTCGTCTGCGCAGATCCAACGGTGGACCAGCCGCGGATGGATGCGTTCGAAGTGAGTCCAACCGGGCCGATGTACGGGCCGTCGATGCGCCCGTCAGAAGACGAGGTGGGCGCCGACGAAGCGAAAGTGCTCGTCGAAGAAGGCCTGACGATCGCATCGTTCGCTGCGGGCGGAGGAGAAACCGAAGGAACGCGGCGGCTGCTGCGCATCGCGTTGCCAGACGTCGCCCTCGCGCCAGCAGGCGAAGATTTGTGGTTGTCGTTCACTTTGCCCGCGGGCGCGTATGCGACGGTGGTCCTCGGCGAGTTGCTCAAGCCGGCATCAGCGACCGCGAAATCCTAAAGCGCTCCGAGCTTGCGCGCGCGCCGCGCGAACGTCTGGGGATCCACCTCGAGATCCACTGCCGCGCGGCGCAGCACGCCACCGTGCCGCTGCAGGGCCTGCGCGATCAACGTCTTCTCGGTGTCGGCCAGCTGCGACTTCAACGACTTGTGCTTCCGTGCGCTAACGCTCGCTGGGGCGGCTTGCATTGCCTTCGGCAAACGATCGCGGCCGAGCTGTTCCATCGGCCCTGACAACAGCACCGCGCGTTCGACGACGTTGCGCAGCTCACGCACGTTTCCCGACCAGCGCCAGCGCGTCAGCGTTGCTTGCGCAGCGGCGGTGAACCCTTGCGCCGACTTTCCGAGCACGCGGTTGAAGGTGTCGATGAAGGCCCGGGCGAGCGGAAGAATGTCTTCTTCGCGCTCTCTAAGCGGGGGAACTTCGACCAGGAAGCTGTTGAGCCGGTAGTAGAGGTCGGCGCGAAACCTGCCCTGCTCGACCTCATCGGCGAGCGCCCGATTGCTTGCGACCACGACCCGGACATCCACCCTGCGCATGGTGGAGCCTCCGACCGGGCGAACTTCTCCCATCTCGAGCACGCGCAACAGCTTGGCCTGCAAGTTGGGCGTGGTGTTCTCAATCTCGTCGAGAAAGACGGTACCCCCATCGCCGAGCACGAACAGCCCTGGGTGGTCAGCCACTGCGCCAGTGAATGAGCCCTTCACATGGCCGAACAGCTCACTGTCGAGCAGATTCTCGACCAGCGCACCGCAGTCTTGAACCACGAAGGGCCGGCGCACCCGCGGTGACAGTGCGTGAATG
>JANOHG010001009.1:0-1527 GCA_031406375.1 Archangiaceae bacterium
GACGCGCAGGTCCGTGAGCACCACTTCACCCAGCTTGGTGCACTCGTTCGCGTAGTCGCTGTCGCCCTGAAAGACGGGCAACCGGGCATCGGTTTGGCCGCCGCGCGCAGGAATGAAGGTTTCTTTCGCCATCGCGGGGACAGGGGTGTTCTTCGCCAACAGCTTCCGAACGCCGCCACCCAAAGTGCCAATCGACAACGTGTGAGTCGCCACGTCGATTAACAGCGCCGCGCCCTGCTGGCGCGACAGCTCGGCAGCGTGCACCGCGGCGCCCAGGGCCACCACTTCGTCTGGGTTGACACCTGCCACTGGTTCTCGACCGAACAGGTCGAGCACCAGCCTTCGCACCAAGGGAACCCGCGTCATCCCGCCCACCAGCATCACCGCGTCAATGCCTTTTGGGTTGACGTTGGCCTGCGCCATCACCTTGCGGCACACCTCAAGGCACCGACGGGTAAGCGGGTCGGCCAGGGTCTCGAAGAAGTCCCGCGTCAGCGCGGTGTCGAGTTGCGCGAAGCGGCTGGCGTTCTCGCTCGAATGGTCGCCAAGGTCCGAAACCGAAATGAAAGCCTCGGCTTTCTCGGTCAGGGTTCGCTTCGCACGTTCAGCGGTGTGACGCAGCCGCTGCATCGACACCCGGTCTTTGCCCGCGGCTTCGCGAGTGCCATCTGGCAGCTGGGCGAGCAGCCATTCGACGACGCGGTTGTCGAAGTCGTCCCCACCGAGTTGAGGATCTCCTCCAGAAGCCTTCACTTCGAAGACGCCCTTTTCGACCTCGAGGATGCTGACGTCGAAAGTGCCGCCACCCAGGTCGAACACCAGCGCGCGACCCTGGAAACTGCCAGTAAAGCCGTACGCCACCGCGGCGGCGGTCGGCTCGTTGATGATGCGCAACACCTCAAGGCCGGCGATCCGCGCGGCTTCCCGCGTGGCGAACCGCTGACCGTCATCGAAGTTGGCGGGAACGGTGATGACTGCTTTCTGCACCGCCACACCGAAGTGCGCCTCGGCGTCCAGCTTCAGCTCGCCCAACAGCATCGCGGAAATCTGCGTGAGAGGAAGCGTTCGGCCGGCCACTTTGATTCGAACCTCGCCGTTGGGCCCGGCAATCAAAGGGTAAGGAACCACCGCCTTGGCGGCGGCCGCCAGCTCAGGACTCCAGCGTTTGCCGATGTAGCGCTTGGTCGCCGGAGCGACGCGGTCAGGCGCTTCGTCTCCCAACCTTCGGGCGTGCTTGCCGGCGACCCGTTCGCCCAGCCCGGTAAACCCGATGATTGACGGCGTCAGCCGCCCTCCATGCCGAGATTGAATCAAAATCGGTCTGCCATCCTCAACAGTCGCGACCGCGCTGTAGGTCGTGCCAAGGTCGATGCCGATGACGGGTTCCATTTCCGCGCACAGAAAAGCATAAAAATTGGGCGGCCCACTCTCTCTTTGACGTCCGCGGACACCGTGGTACGCCGCGCGACGAAATGGTCAATGTCTCCATCGCCCGCCGCTACGCCCGCGCGCTCCTCGAAGCCTCTG
>JANOHG010000399.1:0-1571 GCA_031406375.1 Archangiaceae bacterium
CACGTTCAGATTGCGGTGAGGAACCCGGCTTGTATCATTGGCGTGTTCCCGATGATGGAGCAGCCATGAGCAGCTCGAAGAACGCCAAGAAGAAGAGGGGGACCGGACTTCCCCCGCACGCCAATGCGGCGGTGCATCAGGCCATCATGAAGATGCTCTCGACCATGTCGGCGCACGAGATCTTCGAGACGGCGGTCAAATCGGGCATCTACACGAAGAAGGGCAAGCTCAAGAAGCCGTACGCCGCTGAGGCAGACGACGCCCGGTTACCAGGCGGGGACCGTAGCCCCCGCCCAGTTGCCTACTTCTCTTCCGGTCCAGCAACCAGCCGGAGGTGAGGTTTCACCAGGTCGCCGATGAGGTTCACCGCGTCTCGCAGATCGTCGAGGCCGATGTTGCCGTAGACGTTGCTGGTGATGGCTGGGTCGCTTGTGGCGCATCACCTTCTGGACGAAGGCCAGCGGCACCTTGGCCTTCAAGAGCAATGCGGCGTTGCTGTGCCTGGTGTCGTGGAAGCGGAGCTGCCTGGGAATCGGCTTCACCCACAGCTTCATGGAGCAGTACAGGGTGCTCGTCCACCGTGAGTTCCTCGATGAATGGAAGTCGCTCGCCGACCGCGTCGGAATCGAGAACGCCCAGCAGTTCGGGACCACGTCGCACACACTCCCGGTCAGTCTCCACGGGTCGGCACCAGCAGCGTGATGAAGGGAAAGCACAACGGCCTTAAGTGGCCCGGCTACTCGAAGACCATTCACTACGAGATTTCAGGTGCGGGCAGGATCGACTACCAGTACGCCGACGCCACGGTCGAGGGCGCAAAGGGCGAGGCGCACGCAGTGGTGAAGATCCTGAGCGGAGATCGCCAGCCCTGCTGGTCGGAGATCGTTAGATCGCCGCGCTCGCCGCCGCACCGAAGCCGTAAGTCAATCCTCGCCCGAGCTGTCGGACATGTTGGCGCCCAGCGCGTCGAACTTCGCCGGCCGTTCGCGCGGTTTGCGCTGGTTCTTGCCGGCGTAGTTCACCTGCTCGCGCATTTCCTTGGGGCTTTTGGCCATCAGGAACGCCGGGCGAGTGCCACCGAACATGTCCTCCATCGTCGCGTCACCCTTCTCAACCGCGCGGAGCGCTCCCCGCGCCGCCTTGCTCGACCCGCCGACGCGCTGCTCCTCGGAAACGTGGGTGACGGCGATTAGCTTCGCCGCCGCGTTCTTCTGCTTCCCCGAAGTGATCGCGCCGTGCGTCGGCGGGCGTCCCTCGATCCCATCGAGCAGGTCCTGCGCCACCTGCCGCTCAGGCTTGGTCGGGTGTTTCAGCGCGTCGGTCATGTCGGTGTACTTGTGTCCCACCGACTCGTTTCCGAAGTGCTTTTTCTGGGTGGTGACCTTGAACCCCGGGTCCTTGGTGGGGAACGCGCTCAGGGTGACGCCTCCAAACGGCGTCGTCAGCGACTGCTTGCCGTCGACCTTCGGGCGCTTGGCGACGTGCGCGTTGCTCGACGTCACGAAGGAGCTCTTGTTCGAGTAGCCGGCGGGCCGCGGCGCAGACGCGCGGGCGTGGGCGCGCTTCAGCCG
>JANOHG010001069.1:0-9470 GCA_031406375.1 Archangiaceae bacterium
TGATCCGAGCGCCGGGAAATTCCGGTGTCTCGGTGTCACGAGGTTTGATGGATCTCCCGCCACACGACCAATCAGCCGTCGCATCTCCTCGCGGTCAGTTCGGCCTCAGCCCCTACTGCCGCCGTCAGCGGCTTCGTTCAAAGCCCTCTCCGCCGACGCGGCACCAGCGTACCCGTTTCCCTCGGCAGGGACGGCCGCAGGCCGGTGCAAACTTATCGGTCGGCGGCCGGACTTCATCCACCTATCCACAATAATTAATCGCCTTCCAAGTGACGGTACCTGCCCCGTCGTAGTTATTGATTAGATAGAATTTCTCGAATGCGATTCGGCCCCTCAGCATGGCCTCAATCACTATGCCCTTGCTGGAGTGTATGCTATTGTAGTTTCCGGGCTCAGTCGTGGCAATGTAGCCACTTGATCCTTCCACGTATACGCCTCTAATTTCCTCTATGTCTGTCACTCGAACCTCGCCAACTCCGCTCATCGGCCATGTTCGGGGTCCGCCAGAAATCCGGTAAGCAGCAACGGACACCAGTCTTGCCTCGAAGACGTGATTCTCTATCGACGGCGGAAGCCGAAACACGATCGGACTTGGCGAGCAGGCGCCATAGTATGTAAAGTCACCGACAGCGTCTGCCCAGATGGTGCGGAAGTAATTGTAGTCATCTCGAAAGAAACTCGTAAATGTCAAATAACCCGGACCTGTTTGATGACTGTAGCCTTGCGTCTGCATGGCCGATGAAATGTTATATGTTTGCGGTGGGGGGCCGCACCTGCTGACGCCTGTGCCGGCCACCAGGTTCCTATACGACTGAATTAGGCTTTGCGCGCCAGGGTGAATCTGGAGTCGGAATGCCGTACAGCAGCTGGGGGGCACGATCGTGAGATCCTCGCGAGAGGTGCTCGATTCCCCGGGAGGGAGCGGCGCATCCTCGACGGGGAACTGTTGGTTGCAGGCCGCCAGCAAGACACCGGCAACGGCTGTGAACGCTACGATTTTCCAACGACGATTCGTCTGCATGTGGCTGACCTCGTTCGAGTGAGTGAGAAGAACGGCGGAACGAGGTACTCGCGAGCAGTGGTCTGTCTTTTCGCCTTCCGCTTGAACTACGGCCGAACGGAGGACGTTCCTTGGCAGAGGGTCTCAGGGTTCGCGGATGCCGCAAATATCGCTGAACCAAAGGAGCCACTCGAAGGCCCGAACCGTTGCAGTGTCTCAGAGTTGCTTGCAGCTTCGAGTCGTCGAATGAGCAGCCTCGCGTGACGCTCTGTTCGGCCAGCGCAGAGATGCTTCCCTACCCACCGGATCGCGTCCTGAAGACCACCACGGGCGACGATGCGATCGGCGCACTCGACCTCACGACGGCGCCGTTCACGTTCTTTGGAATGCCACAGACGACGGTGAGCGTCAGCACCAAGCAGCTCGGGGTGACACCGGCGGCTGGAGCAGGAGGAGCCGGATGAGGCGAGAGCTTCACGTCCGGTTCTGTGAGGGCGTGGGGGTGCAATTCCCTGTGCTACTCGACTCGTGGTGCTCTGCAGAAGCCGCGAAGACGTGGAAGAGGCTGAACGAAGAGTGCGCATCGTCTTCGAACGGTTGAAGCTGACGCTGCACCCGGAGAAGACGCGAAAGCTAGACTTCACCGAAGGAAAAGAAGGCTTCGACTTTCTCGGCTGTCGCTTGCACATGCGGATGTCGGGGAAGCTGTGGGAGCGGAAGCGGATTCGCCGCTACCACCTCCAGCGCTGGCCCTCGAAACGAAGCATGACGCGGGTGAAGGAGCTGACCGACTCAAGGCGAGGTGGAGTGAAGGACGTCAAAGTGCTCATCGACGACCTGAACCCCGGCTCCGAGCCTGGGGCGGCTACTTCAGCACCGGGAATCCAGCCCAGAAGTTTCGCCAACTCGACAAGCAGGTCGTCCGGCGGCTGAACATGTTTCGGTGGCGACACCCGACCAGCAATTCCGCTGGGAACGCGAGAAGTACGAAGCCATGGGACTGCACTCCGCACCGATTACGCGGAACAATTCGCTACCCGAAGCCGTGCACGCTGCACCGTGAAACCCCAAACGAAAGCCGTGTGCGGGAAATCCTCATGCACGGTTTGAATGGAGGTGGGGGAAACCGGATCGCATAAGCCACACCGGCACCCCCATCCACCTATGTCCCCGGTTGCTCAAACCGAGCAACCGAGCAACCGAGCAACCGAGCAACCGAGCAACCGAGCAACCGGGCAACCGAGCAACCGAGCAACGGTACGAACCGGGTACGTCACCGACAAATCAGACCGGGTACGGGTACATCGCCGACAGCTCGCGCAACGACGTCTCATTCCTTGGCAAGAGACAAACGAAGTGACTGAGCGCAACAGGTTCATCGTCCTGGCGCAGGAAGAAGACGCCAATTCTTCAGTGATTTGCCGGCGGTTCGGGATCCACAGAGACACTGGCTACAAGTGGATGAAGCGATTTGAGAATGGCGGGTTTTCGGCGCAAGGACCCGAGCTGCGCACACGCGTTGCCGCCGGCGGGAAAACCCGGCCGCACACGGGGGTTGCTGCTACGGTCGGCGCGCGTCGTCTCAACGAGAGGGCACGTCAACGATGAACACGACACGTGGGTTGAACTCGCGGGCGGCTTCGGCTTTGCCTGCTCGACGATGTTGGGCCCGCCGCCCAACTCGAGGTGGAGGTGATCGAAATGGTTCCGATCGTTGAAGAGCTGACCCACTCGGTGGAATAGCGATGGCCTCGCCCCAGCTGGACTTCGTCAGCCGGTCTGAAATCACCGTGCCCGTCGAGGGAATGCGAGCCCTCGAGCAGGCCTTCCAGGACCGCGCCCGTCTGGTCGACCGGCACGCCGGCTTCCTCGGACTTGAGCTTCTGCGCGACATCCGCGAAAACGGCCGCTACGTGCTTCTGACGCGGTGGCGGAGCCGCGGCGCATTCACCGCATACATGAAGAGCGGTGACCACGCCCGTGCGCACCAGCGCCCGCACGAAGGGCTCGGCCCGACCAGCGGAAACGGAAAGCTCGAGCAGTTCCACGTCGTCGTCAACGAGCGGGTGGATGAATCCCCTTAACCCGGAAGCAGGTGAGACCCCGTCGCCACCGCATCCTCAAGACATCGCCTTGGTCGAGCACTCGGCCTGCGTCATCTGGCGGGCGTTCCCATACTTTGCCTGGCGCTACCACGAGCGAGGCCGCGCGTTTGGGCGCAGCGACGCGGGCTTCCTCACCACATTGACGACCCTCGACGAGCACCCAGCCCGTCAGCAGGTGCTCTGGCTCGCGCGGCTGCTCGCCTCCCGTGGAATGCCGAGCTTGCTGGTCGAGTACCAGCTCGAGAGCCTCGGGCGGGCTGCACGAAAGTTTGGTCGTCCGGGCGAGGCGCGCCTGCTTGCGCTCGCGGCCCAGTTGCGAAGTGAGCGCCTGGGAGCGGTCGCCGCGGCGGTTACCTCAAAGTGTGAGCAGTTGTGCCACGCCGCTGCTCAAGGGGTCCATCGGCGCCGCGGCGCCGGGGCGTTGATCGCCGCCGCGGTCGCGGATCGCGCGCTCGGAAGGGGGGAGCACGATGCGGCGCTGATGCAGTGGTTCTCGAACGCGGAGCCAGGCGAGCTCGCTTGGGCTCGCGCTTGCGGCGCGGCGCACGCGCATGCACTCGCCCACTGCCAGCAGGGGGAAAGCGCAGCTCCATGATCAAGTGGTGCTGCTACTGCCAGGGGTTCGTGGTGAGACGACCCCGCTCGACAGCCCGGTCCTCACCCACGTCATCCGCAAGGCGTGTGACGAGCGGCTCGAGCGCGACGAGCCCCGGTCAACGCCGAGCACCGCTCAACAACGATCGACCGGCTTTCAGCTACTAAAGAAGGTTGCTTTCGCCTTGCGTAGAGACTCTCAGCGATGCGGATCGGCCGGGTCGTCCGGCCGTGTTTTCGGTGGCCACAAAATGCGAGTTGGTGAAGGTGGCTGTAACCGGCCGTGCGCGTCAGCATTCGCCATGGTGTGGACGCAGCAGGCACTGGCGGACGCGCTGCACCGAAAGACCGGAGTTCGGGTGAGTCGCAGCACGGTGCAGCGCGTGCTGAGTTCCCCGGGGCCTCAAGCCGCACCGTGTTCGGCAGTGGTTGCGCAGTCCTGACTCGAAGTTCCGAGAAGAAAGTGGAGCGTATCTGTGGGCTCTACTTGAAGCCGCCGGGCGTCGACTTCGCTTGGGGTGATGACGAAGCGATGTCCGGCGCCAAGTCCGTTCCCGACGAGGTGCACCTACACCGCGCAGTCGCGATCGACTCGACCTTTTCCGTTCACGGCTCTGCGGCGGTCGTATAGTTGCTGGGTTTTGCAGCTCACTGGCAGGAAACGGGGCCCCACTATGCGTCGGAACCTCAATCGGTTTGTGATCATCACCTTGATGACGACAGGGTGCACTGTACTCGCGGCTGAGGATCCGCCACCGCCACCGCCTCCACCCCCTCTCGAAGAGAGCGGCCCAATCGAGAGTCCGAGCAGCGGCGAGTGGGCAATCAAGGGCCAGAATTCGCTGCTCGACAAAAGCACCGGCCATGACCGCGACCCGATGCTCAGCTTCTTCCTTGGAGTTCCGTTCTCGTACTACGGCTACGGCACCTACGTCAGCGCGTTTAGCTTTGGTCTCGGCGCGCGTTTCTACCTTCCAATCGTCAATGACGGCTTCTTGCCGATGCTCAACGATTCATTCGGGCTCGAGTTCGGAGCCGACACCATCATCGTGTTTGGTGCCTATGGCTACAGCACCGCTTTCGCGTTCGCGATTCCGCTCGAAGCGCGATGGAACTTCCACATCTTTCCTAAGGTCGAGGCATACGCAAAGGTTGGCGGTGGGCTGGGGTTCTTCTTCGGCAACTACGTGTACCCGTACTTTGTGCCAGTGGTGAACGTCGGGGTGCTCTTTAGGTTGAATGAAGTCCTTTGGGTGCGGGCAGAAGTTGGCTACCCCTCGGTGAAGATCGGAATCGGATTCGCCTTCTGAAAGCGATGAAGACGGACATCCTCATCATCGGCGCTGGACCTGCAGGGTCGATCGCCTGCGCAATGTTTTCCCGGCTCGGCCGGAAAGTGCTGTGCCTTGAAGCGGGCGTCTTTCCGCGCTTTCAAATTGGCGAGTCACTGCTTCCCCGTTGCAACGACATCCTCGAAGAAGCCGGGTTGCTGAAAGTGGTTCTGGCACGACAGTACATGCCAAAGCCGGCTGCACTGTTTCTTCAGGGCGACCGGCGCGAGCGCTTTTCTTTTGCCGACATGTTCCCCGGGCAGCGCACAGCCGCGATGCAGGTGCCTCGCTCGGATTTTGATCAGACGCTGGCAACCGAGGCGCGGCGTTTGGGCGCTGACATCCGATTTCAGCACCGCGTCGACTCGATCGAATTCAGTGGCAGCCGCAGCAGCGTTCAGGTCACCAATGTCGAGACCGGGGCGATGTTCACCGTGGAAGCGAACTTCGTCATCGACTGCTCTGGCTATGGACGCGTGCTTCCAAGGCTACTCAAGCTCGAGAAGGAACCTTCGTTGGGCCCGCGAGTCGCGATCTTCAATCACTTCGAAGGTGACGTTCGACCTACGGGACCCGAAGAAGGCGACATCTGGGCGTGCATTCATCCACGGGGTCCGTGGACTTGGATCATCCCCTTCAGTAACGGTCGCACCTCAGTGGGAGTCGTGGCCGGGCGCGCGATGGCCGACTCGGCAGGTTCGAATGACAGTGAACGCCTGATCAACCTGTTGGCGGAAGATCCAAACGTGTTCGGCCGGCTGGGCAATGCGGTGCCAGTGCTCAAGACAGCACGGCTCGAGGGGTGGTCTGCGTCAGTTACCCAATTGCACGGTCCAGGTTGGGCCCTCACAGGCAACGCCAGCGAATTCCTCGATCCGATTTTTTCATCGGGGGTGACGCTCGCGCTCGAGTCCTCGTCGCGCGCCGCGCAGCTTGCCCATCGGCAGCTTTGTGGCGAGGCGGTCGATTGGAACAAGGACTACACTGCGGTGATGGAACGCGCGGTGGGTGTTTTCCGGGTTTTTGTTCACGCCTGGTACACCGGCGATCTGCAGAAGGTGCTGCTGCACAAGAACAAGCCTGAATCGATCAAGCGTGCAATCACCGCTGTGCTCGGCGGGTATGTGCTCGATGAACGCAACCCGTTCGTGCGCGATGCAAATCGCACGTTGAGCGCCGCAGTCAAGCTGGCCTGACTGCCAGCTACCGTCAGGTGCCTTTGCAGACCTGAGCAGCGCTGCACTTGTTGAGTAACGTGTTCAACACGTCGAGCACGTTCCCGCAGAGGGTCGAGTCGATCGCCTTGAGGCAAAGGTCGAGATCAGAAGGAATTACTTTTCCGTCGCACTTCGCCAGCGGCAATCGGGTGTCCCAATCGCTGCGCTCTTTGACCTCGCACGCGTCGCGGGTTGCGTAGGTCTTGCCCGAGGCGATTTCTCCGCACTTTTGGTACCAGTCACACGCATGCGCGGTTGCCGCGTCTCTGGCAGCCTGCTGACTCAGAGGACCACCGCAGCCGGCCAGCAGCAGCGTCAAGAGGGCGAGCACGGTGGGCTTCATCGTCAGTTTTTCAGCTGTGGAAGGAGAAAGGCCGCAAGGGTGCTGACGCTCTTGAAGTGCTGTTTCGCTGTTCCGTCGCTTTCGAAGCGCACGCCGAACTTGAACTCGATCGCAGACAGCAGCTCCAGCGCTGACAGCGAATCAAGCCCCAGCCCTTCGGTTGGAGAAAACAGGGGCGCTTCGTCTTCGATGCCTTCTGGTTTCACCTCTTCGAGACGAAGGGTATCGACAATCAAGTGCTTCAATGCGGTTTTCAGGTCGGTGTCGGTCATCGCGTTTTGCGTCGATATCACGGCTCGCGCACACCGCGCGATGCCGGTCTGATCAGCTTCCCGGCACGCCGTTCTTCAAGGTGGGTGGCTGATGTCCCCAAGCAACGCGAGCGCGGTAGGTCGGAGTCCTAGCTGCAACGCACTGCGTGATCGCTCTGCTGCTGTTCGAAGTCGCTCGAAGCGTTATATCGACGCTGCACATGAGTCCTTTGATCCGCAAGCCGATGACGCTGACACAGAAGATCCTCGCCCATCACGCACGGGGGTTGACGAGGCCGTGGGTCGAAGCAGGAGACATTCTGCAGATCTCTGTCGACTGGACGATTGCAAGCGAGCTGGCGTGGAACGGAATGGATCGCACGTATTCACTGCTCGGGCGCCCGGCCATTCACGACAAGAATCGGTTCTTCCTCGCTGTCGATCACACCGTCGATCCCGTCACCCTCGCGACGGATCCCCGCGCGCAGAAGCTGACTCAGCTGTCGCGCGACTTCGCGAAGGAGCAGGCGATTCGCCACTTCTACGACGCCAATGTGACCATTCTTCACACCAAATTTTACCGGGACCTCGTTCAACCCGGGCAGGTCGTCCTCGGCGCAGATTCGCATACCAGCTCGCATGGAGGCTTGGGAGCGGTGAGCATTGGTCTGGGTGGCGCCGACATTACCGCCGCAATGGTGCTTGGCCAGTCGTGGATAGAGGTGCCCGAAGCCATCGCGGTCGACTACCTCGGTGAGCTGCCTTTTGGAATCGGCGGAAAGGACGTCATCCTGAAGACGCTGGGCGATCTGGGCCGCAACACGGTCGCGATGGAGCGCACGGTTGAGTACCGCGGCGACGTGACTCGAAGCTGGTCAACCGACCTGCGCTTCACCATCGCGAACATGACCGCAGAGTTTGGCGGTCTCAACGGCATCTTCGAGGCGGACCCAACCGTCGCGCGCTGGCTTGCGGATCGCAAAGACGAGAATCACGATGCTCTGTATTTTCGCGCCGACGACGATGCGCCATACGCGCACCGATACAAGATCGATCTCGACAAGCTCGGCCCGCTGGTCGCCAAACCCTTCAGCCCCGACAACGTGATGCCCGTCGAGAATGCCATCGGCACCCTGCTTCAGGGCTGTTTCATCGGCGCCTGCACCACCACCGAAGAAGAGCTCGTGCTCGGCGCGTTGGTTCTCGAGCAGGCGTTCAAAAATCTTCCCGCTCGCCCTGCGAATGCGAAGCTGCTCGTCGTTCCGGGAGATAAGAACATTCAGGCCCGCATGAAGCAGGGTGACCTGTGGAAGCACTACGAGAAGGCCGGCTTTCGCATCGGCCTGCCCGGTTGCTCGATGTGTCTGGGCGTCGCGTCCGAGAAGGCGTCGGTTGGTGAGACGTGGCTGTCGAGTCAGAACCGGAACTTCGAGAACCGGATGGGGCAGGGTTCGCTGGCCTGGCTCGCCAGCGCTGCGACCGTCGCCGCGTCCTCGGTCGAGATGAAGATCGCAGACCCGCGGCAGTACCTCGCGCAGATTGATCAACAGCGCTACGAGCGGTTGCTGTTTCGCGATTCGAAGCGGCCAATGCCCGAGGTGCGCAATGTCGAGCCGACCGTCGTGGTCGCCGCCGGTGCCGCGAACACCGCGACCGCTGGCGCCGTACAGGGCAAGCAGGTCGAAGGCCGGGTGCAACGGTTTGGCGACGCGGTCGACACCGACGCGATCATCCCCGGAGCGTTTTGTCATCTCACCCAGCTCGAGGAGCTCGGCCAGAAAGCGTTTCACTACGTGCGGCCCGAGTTCTACGCCCGCGCGCAAGAAGGGCGTACGATTCTTGTGGCGGGCGAAGGGTGGGGGTCAGGAAGCTCGCGCGAGCAGGCGGTTTGGGCGCTGATCGGAGCCGGGATCCATGCAGTGATCGCGAGGAGCTATGCGTTCATTCACAAGCGAAACCTGGTCAACGAAGCGCTCAGCTACTTGGTGGTGAAGGATCCTGTCTTCTACGAGCTCGCCCAGGAAGACGCGTCAGTGAGCATCGACTTCAAAGCGGGCACGGTCAGCGTCGCGGGCAAGACCTTCAACGCCGAAGTGCCCTCTGCCATCGTTCAGGCGCTCGCGCGCGAAGGAGGCCTTGTTCCCGCGATCCTGCGTCACGGCAAGCAGGTCTTCGAGGCGCTGTCAGCGTAAGGCGCCGTGGAGATCAACTGGCTCAGCCTGATGCTTTGGACGCTGGGCGCCGCGGCGATCGCAATCGTGATGCGCGGCAACTTCTGGCGCGCGTGGCTTTGTCTCAAGCCAACGTCAATCACGATTGAGGCCGACACGCCCGCGGGTCAGATAAAATTGCCGGAAGTACTCGAGCGCGAAGACGCGCACTTGCGCGCGCTGGGCTTTGTCTCGTTGGGCTCGCACCTCGAGCAGCCGCGGTTCGGCCCCGCGATGGTGAGCTATGACTACGCCCACCCGGCCGAAAAGTGCTTCGCCACCCTCTACGTGAGCACCAACGGAGGGGCGAAGCTGTACTTCCTTACCCCGACCCAGAACGGAGGCTTCGCGATTACCGCCAACCACCGCCGCGCAGCCCGAGAGATAAAGGGTCGCTATCTGTCGGGCTCGCTCGAGGC
>JANOHG010001104.1:0-9103 GCA_031406375.1 Archangiaceae bacterium
CAACAACGTCGATCTGTCGGCCTCGGTTGGAACGCTCAAGGTTCCCGGAGCTCCCGTTGGCCCGGGTGGAGTGAACCTAGAAGACCCAGCCGCGCTGGCCAAAGACATCAACGCCGATGGGACGTCGAAGAACGCGCTGACCCGCTTCACTGGGCCGCTGTTCATCAACGGCGCCAAGCCCGACGACGTACGGCAAGGAGCGATCGGCGATTGCTACTTCCCAGCCGCGATGGCTGCGGTCGCGAACTTCAAGCCTGACGCCATCAAAGAGGCGATCAAAGACAACGGCGATGGCACCTACTCGGTGCGGTTCTACGAGAATGGAAGCAAGAGCCGCCCAGTGGACATCAAGATTGACGCGGACCTTTACGCGCGAAGCTTCGGCGGCCCGGTGTATGGCAGCTCACTGGGAGGCAGCACTGAACCGGCGACGATGGAGCTTTGGTTCCCCCTGATTGAGAAGGCCTACGCCCAATGGAAAGGCAGCTACGAGACGATTGGTGGCGGCGGCGTCGCAGGGAAGGTGATGAGCGAGGTGCTCGGCAAGAGCTACGACTACGCCACCTTGAACTCATCGAACAAAGACCAGCTGTTCGATCGAATCACCAAAGCAGCCGCGAACGGACAACCGATGGCGGCAGGCACCTACGGCACTGATCAGGCCGCGATGTACACCAACACCGGTGTCTACGCGAACCACGCCTACTCGGTGTTCGGCACCGAAACCGAGAACGATACGAAGTACGTCAAGCTTCGAAATCCGTGGGGGCAAAGCGAGCATGGAGCTGACGGAAAGAACGATGGCTTCTTCCGAATGGAATTGAGCAAGTTCGCCGAGCTGTACCGCGCTGTACACATCGTGGAGAACTGAACATGGCCATCCCTCCTGATCCAATCGAAGAGGTGCTGCCGAACGCGCAGGGCGCGGTGCTGGCGGAAGTCATGAAGGTGGTGAAGGAAGATGCCAACAAGGCGGGCGTCGTGGATCCGCAAATCACCAGCGCGAACACGGTTGCAGCGCGACAAGTCGTCGAACTGAAGGTCTCGAAAGTGTTGTTTGGCGATTGGAAGGAAGGCGCCTGGTTGCAGGTGGTGAAGCCTGCGGGCGCGTACGCACTGAGGCCAGGCAACAAGGGCCCTTTCTTGCTCACCCAGGTCGGCGACGCAGTCGAAATTCTCGGCCGCTATGGGCCAGATACCTACTCAGAGCCGTTGATTACTCAGACCGCCACCCGCCTCGGCAAGAAGTAGCCCTTCACGCATTCGAGACGATTGAGGTGGGTGTTTACGGCGGGAAGTCGAGTTTGCACTGGGCATCCTTCGCTGAATCGATAACCGCCGCGGGCAGGGTGGGAACCGTGGTGTTGGGGCTGCCGAAGTCGAACATGTCGAGCAGGGGCCACGCGTTGGCGTCTCGGGCGGTGAGCGCCTTGAGCCCGAAGCGGGCCTCGACGAACCGGGTGACCGATGTGTGATCGATGGGCACGTGCGAGACGAAGCCCCGCCGCGCGAACGGAGAGACGACAATGAGCGGCGTTCGAAAACCGAGGTGATCGAACTTCCGTTGGGGGTCGCCAATCGGACCAAACGCATCGGGCGCGCAGGCTTTCCCAGGCGGCACGCTGTCGTAAAAGCCACCGTGCTCGTCGTACAGAAAGATGAGCACCGTCTTGGGCCACTGCGGCGAGGCGAGCACGGCGTTCACCACCTTCGCAGTGAAGGCCTGTCCGTACTGGATGTTCGACGCAGGGTGCTCGTCACTCTGGTTGCCCGCAACTCCCGCAGTGAATGAGGCCTCGACGATTGACACGCTGGGCAGTGCTCCTCCCGCCGCCGCGGCGAAGAAGCCCGCGTCGGGATCATCAACCTTCACGAAGTTGTTCAAGTGGGTGCTCAGCAGCCCGTAGAAAACCGCTGGCGACGCCACGTCGGTGACGTAAGACTTCCAAGACACCTTGGCCGCGTTGAGCCGGGTGAAGAGGCTCTGAATGGGCTTGCCGTCGGGATCCCGCTCGGGAGCGATGCCGTTGGTGATGGTTCCCCACGAAGTGCCTGCCCAGTAGTAGAGCCGGTTGGGCTGGGTCGGGCCCATCACGCTCGAGAAGTGCATGTCTGAGATCGCGAAGGCGCGCGAGATTGCGTAGTAGTAGGGCAGGTCCGTCTCGTCGTAGTAGCCCATCGCCCGAACGCCGCCAGGATCGTTGGTGACGACGAAGCCGTTCATCCCTCCGTCGTTGAACTGCCGGTGGGATGCCTTCCACGAGTGGGCGACGTCTGAAATGCAGTAGCGGCTTTCGTGGTACCGCTTCAGCGGATTTCCGAGCGCATCCGGGTTGGTGGCATCTTGAGAGGCGACGGTGATGCCTCCATGGCTGAGCTTCGAAAAATAGTGATCGAACGAACGGTTCTCCTGCATCACCAGCACGATGTGGTCGAAGGGCAGCTTGTCGCCAAGCGGGGTACCGGTGGCCAGCGTCTCGTTCGGCAACGCCCCTGCGTTGAATTCGCAGGCTTCGCGGCGTGCCTTCGCCTGCTCGGCGGTCATCCCCGCGTCAGGAGTGGCATCGGGTTTGGGACACCCAATCAGCAGCACCACCACGAGCGGTAGAATTTTCACTTCGCTCCCATAGCCCAACTGCCCACGTCAACGACAGACCGTGACGTCTCCGGCGAGCAGGTCACGCGCCTTGTCACCTACGTCCTCGCCGCCGCCATAAGCGAAGGCCAGGCACGCGTGCTTCATCATCGTCGTCTTGTCTCCAAATGCTGCCCAGGTCTGCGCGTACAGCAGGTGGCACTCGGCGTTCTTCGGCTCTTGAGTGACGCACTGCTCAAGCAGCGGTCTGGCGCCCTCTGGGCGACGCTGCTGAAGCAGTTGACGCGAGACGGTGACGAGGAACTGGGTTGATCGACTGCGCACCTCGCCCTGCGCATCTGGGTCGCTGGTCGGCACCGCCTCGACCAACCCGCGGCCCATCTTCACCTGCACGATTGAAACTTCCACCACCGGCTCAAAGGCATCGGACGCGGTGGGAATTCCACGCACTCCTGCAAGCGTGACTGCCACCTGACGCGTCGAAGGCAATTCTGCCTGCATGCCCCGCTTGAGCACCATCCGCGATGCCGTCCACTCTGCATCGGCGGGCTTCAAGTCTTCGCCTGTGGCAGACGCGCGGTCCGAGATGACCAGCACCTGAAGCGGGCCGTGCTGACGAGTGGTGACCTTGACCCGGTACTTCGCGGTCGGATCCAAGCCGACGACCTGGAAGTAGCGATAATCCTCGGCCACCTGCACTACATCGACGGTGGTGGCGCTGAAAATCGCCGCGCCGTTGTCTTTCACCATTCGAAGGCGCGTACCTGGGAACCGGTTCGCGAACGGCTCGAGCGCAAAGACGCTGTAAATCTTCGGCCCCTTCACTTTTAGTCCTTTGGCGCCGAGCACGACCACGTTCCCATCGAGCTCGTTCTGCTTTGAGCACTCGACCATCAACAACGGCCCCGGCAGCTGCAACGGATTCGCTTCGGTCAACAAGTGCGTTCCCCTTGGCACCACCACATCCAAGAGGATCTCGCGCAACTTCACCGCGTGCTTCGAGCCCCTTAAGGTGATCGTCATGCTCGCGCCTGAAAAATTCAAGGTGTCGACGCGCACGTCGCGTGGCGCCGTCAACGTCAGACCAAGAAGCAGGCTCAACACACGGTCAACTTAGCCTTGATGAGGCTCGGGTAAGGTCTACCGATGGAGAAGCGACGCAATCGCCGCTACAGCAAGCGCTTCAAGGTGCGTTTCGGAGTCAAGGACCTCGTCTCGTCGGGCTTTACCAGTGACGTCTCTGCTTCCGGCATGTTCGTGGTGACAACGTCTCTGCTCAACATCAACCAGCGCGTGCACGTCGAGGTGCTGCTCGACGAGGCGCACCGGATTTACTTCGAAGGCGCGGTCGCACGACTGACGGTGGTGGCGCCTGAACTGCGGCAAATCCTGAAAGGAGGCTTCGGCTTGCGCTTCCTTTCGGGCGCCGAGTTGATGGGTGAAATGGTGCCTCACCTCAAAGACACGTCACGGATTGTGCTGACCTACCCGTCACTTGAGGGCTACCAGAACGCATTCGAGAACGAGCTGCGGCGTGGCGGGTGCTTCGTTTGGACCTCCTCCCACTACCCTGTCGGCTCGACTGTGCACCTCGAAATCGAGGCTGACTTCTGCAACCGTCGCCTGGCGTTCGAGTGCCGAGTGATGCACGTCGTGAAAGGCGAAGACGGCCGGCACGGCACCGCGCTGATGTTCTTGGACTCGAGCTCGGCGATGGCAGGCCTCACCGCCCTCTGCGGAAAGTAGACGTCGAGAAGAAAAGCGGGCCGACCGCCGCGACAGGCGCTAAATGGCCCGGCATGAGCGACAGAATCCGCAAGACCGCCGTTCTTGGTGCAGGCGTGATGGGCAGTGGCATCGCAGCCCATCTGGCCAATGCTGGCATCCCCGTTGTCCTCCTCGACATCGCGCCGCCCGACGGCAGCCTGCCGAAGAACAAGTTCGCGTTGAACGCGTTGGCGAACCTGAAGAAGCAGCGGCCCGCACCGCTGATGACACTGCAGGCGTTGTCGCTGATTCAAGTCGGGAACTTCGATGACGACATGGCGAAGATCGCCGACTGCGATTGGGTCGTCGAGGTGGTGAAGGAAGACATCGGAGTCAAGCAGGCGCTGTTCGCCAAGGTCGAGAAGCACCTGTCGCCCACCGCCATCGTCTCGAGCAACACCTCGGGTCTGTCGATCAAGGGAATGACCGAAGGACGTTCGGCCGACTTCAAGCGCCGCTTCCTCGTCACCCACTTCTTCAACCCCGTTCGCTACATGAAATTGCTCGAGCTGGTTGCTGGCGAGCAAACCGACCCGAACGTGATGGCCCGCCTGGCGAAGTTCGGCGAAGAGACACTGGGCAAGGGAATCGTCTACGGCAAGGACACCACCAACTTCATCGCCAACCGGATTGGAACGTACGGAATGATGGCGACGTTGCAGCAGATGGCCGAAGCCGAGCTGGTGATTGAAGAGGTCGACAAAATCTTTGGCACGCCGCTGGGCAAGCCAAAGTCGGCGATCTTCCGCACTGCGGATCTCGTCGGCCTTGACACGTTCCTCCACGTCACCACCAACTGCTACGACTCGCTCGTCAACGACGAAGAGCGCGAGGTCTTCAAGCCACCCGAATGGCTGAAGAAGATGGTCAGCAAAGGCCTGCTCGGAGACAAATCGGGCGGCGGTTTCTACAAGAAGAACAAGGGCGGAGAAGGCGAGAAAGAGATCCTCGCGCTTGACCTGAAGACCCTGGAATATCGAACCCAGCAAAAAGTCCGCTTCGAATCACTGGGCGCGGCGAAGAATGTCGAGTCGCTGCCCGAGCGGATTTCGACCGTGCTTTCCGGCACCGACAAGGCAGCGAAGTTCGCCGAGAAGGTGACGCTCGCCACCCTCGCCTACTCGTCGAGGCGACTGGGCGAAATCTCAGATGACTACGTCAACATCGACAAGGCCCTGAGGTGGGCTTCGCGTGGGACGTCGGCCCGTTCGAGACTTGGGATGCTTACGGAGTGAAAAAGGGCGTCGACCGGATGAAAGAGCTTGGCCTGAAGGTCGCCGGCTGGGTCGAAGAGATGCTCGCCTCGGGTCGCACGAGCTTCTACGCGACGGATGACACGTTCTGGGATGCGAAGAGCAAGAAGGCAATGAAGATTGCGCGCTCGCCCCGCCACCTGACGATTGAGATCCTCAAGCGAGGCAACAAGACTCTGGCGCAGAACGAGTCTGCGAGCCTGCGTGACATGGGCGACGGCGTGTTGCTGCTTGAGTTCCACTCGAAGATGAACACCGTCGATGATCAGAACACCGCGCTGATGCACCAGGCAGTCGATGAGGCCGAAAAGAACTTCAAGGCGCTGGTGGTGGGAAATGACGGCGCCAACTTCGGAGCTGGCGCGAACATCGGCGCACTGCTGATGCTCATTGGCTCAGAAGAGTGGGACTTGGTGCGCAAGATGATTCAAGAGTTCCAGTTGGCCAATCAGCGGCTGCGCTACTCGTCGATTCCCGTCGTGACCGCACCCTTCGGCCTCACTCTTGGCGGTGGCGCAGAGATCGCAATGGCCGGCAACGCGATTCAGGCCGCGGCCGAGCTGTATATCGGCCTGGTCGAAGTGGGAGTCGGCTTGATCCCCGGCGGAGGAGGAAACCTTCAGCTGATGCGCAACGTGTTTGGCCAGGCGGCCGGCAGCAAAGATTTCGATCCGCTGCCGTTCCTCAAGAAGCTGTTCCTCACCATCGGCACCGCGAAGGTCGCAACCTCGGCCGAAGAAGCGCGTGAAGTGGGGTTCCTTTCGGGGCAAGACGGCATCTCGATGAACCGCGACTTCCTACTCTCGGACGCGAAGGAACGCGCGCTGGGCATGGCGCGTTCAGGCTTCCGTGCTCCGCGACAAACCAGCTTCTACCTGCCTGGAAGAAGCGGCGCGGCGACCATCGACATGCTGCTGTACGACATGCAGCTCAACCATCAGATTTCCGAGCATGATCGGCTCATTGGCAAGAAGCTGGCGACGGTGCTCACCGGAGGCGATACGTCGGCGGGAACACTGATTTCCGAGCAACACCTGCTCGACCTCGAGCGTGAAGCCTTCCTCTCGTTGTGCGGGGAGAAGAAAACGCAGGAACGGATCCTATTCATGCTCGAGAAGGGCAAACCGTTGCGGAACTGATTCGTCATCTCTCTCTTAACTTCCGGAAGAACTTCCATGCCTTCTCCGACTGCCGACCGCATCGTCATCGCCAGCACCGCTCGCACCCCTTTCACCCGCGCAAACAAGGGCGAACTGAAGGACACCCGTCCTGACACCCTCGCCGCACATGTCATCAAGGAAGCCATCGCTCGTGTTCCTGGCCTCAACGCCTCGGACATCGAAGACATCGTGCTGGGTTGCGCAATGCCCGAAGCTGAGCAGGGAATGAACGTCGCTCGCATCGCGGGCCTGCTCGCCGGCCTGCCCGACACTGTTTCAGGGATGACCATCAACCGGTTTTGCGCGTCGGGAGTTCAGGCGATCGCACAGGTGGCGCAGGCGATTACCGCGGGCCAGTACCAGGTGGGAATTGCCGGAGGCGTCGAATCGATGTCGATGATTCCGATGGGCGGGAACAAAGTTTCCGCCAACCCTGAACTGATGGAAACCTACCCCGAGATTTACACCTCAATGGGCGCGACGGCTGAGAAGGTCGCCGCGAAATTTCAGGTGTCGCGCGACGACCAGGACGTGTTCGCCAATGACTCCCAGGCGAAGGCAACGAAAGGACGCACGGAAGGAAAGCTGAAGGACGAGATCGCCGCCATCACCGTGCGGGTGTTCGACGAGACCGGCAAGGCGCAGACGGTGACGGTGTCCGAGGACACCATCGTCCGCGCAGAGACGACGCTCGATGGGTTGAAGAAGCTCAAGCCGGCGTTCGACGCGAAAGGCACCGTCACCGCTGGCAACGCATCACCGCTGACCGATGGCGCAGCAGCAGCGGTGGTGATGAGCGAGTCGAAGGCCAAACAGCTGGGAATCAAACCGCTGGGCTACTTCGTCGACTTCGCGGTCGCCGGTGTGCCGCCTGACGTGATGGGCATTGGGCCCGTACCGGCGGTGCGCAAGTTGCTCGAGCGCAACAAGCTCACCGTGAATGACATTGATGTCTTTGAGCTCAACGAGGCGTTCGCGGCTCAATCGCTGTACTGCATTCGCGAGCTGAAAATAGATCCTTCGAAGGTGAACCCGAATGGTGGCGCCATCGCGTTGGGTCACCCGCTGGGCGTGTCGGGCGCTCGAATGGTCGGCACGGTGCTTCGCGAGCTCAAGCGCCGAAACGGAAAGTATGGCGTGGTGACGATGTGCATCGGGGGCGGCATGGGCGCCGCTGCGCTAGTCGAAGTGGCGTGAAGGCCCACCTGCCCTCGACTGCTTCATCGACAAGAGCTTCGAGCGCTTCACCAGATCCGCTTCCGCGGTGAGACCAAACAGCGCGAGGTATTTCGTGACGCGCTCTGGCAGCGTGTCCGCCTCTACCTGCAGACACACCTCATCTGCCGAATAGTCTCGGCACACCTGCGGCCGGTGCTCATAGATGGTGCACAAAGCATCTGGGCCCAGGTGCGGGCAGACAAGGCCCAGCGGCTTGTCGAGGGCGGCGATGTCGGGCGCCACGCAACACGCGCCGCACTTCGTGCAGGGAATCATTCGACTCCAAAAAAGACGTTGTCGAGGCAGGCCGAATCGGGCCCGTCAGCGAACTCGCCTCGCAACCGAAGGCTGGTGACACTCTTGAGAACTCCCCGAACCTGGGCCTCGGTCGCGTCAGGTTGAGCGGGTTCATCGATTTTCCAGCCGCTCGTGCCGTCGATGCGCGCTTCGTACGGTGTCCAGTCTCTGGCGGGAGTTGCCCGGATGTTGAAGACGAGCGACAAGCCGCCGCCCTGCAACACCACATCGCGGCCTTTCAACTGCTGGTACATGTTGTCTTGTTTCAAATCCCAGGTCAGCCGCTTGCCGTACGCGCGACTCGCGTCACCGAGGAATGGATACGGCGCGATGAAGTACCAGATGTCTCCATTCACCGAGTCCTTGCCGCAGATGTGGCCGCCGGGATTTCCGCCGACCGAGCGCAGCTCGACGGCGGTGGCATCTCCGTTCAGCAACCAACCCTGATCGTTCGCGTCAAACGTGCTGGAGCCAAAGGCGACGACGCCATTGCAGCCGCTGGCACCGACCAACAAGATTGCGGCCAAGCAGCGCACGAGTGCAGTAGTTCTACTGTTTCGGTGGGGAATTGAGCGGCGAAATCGGTTCTCAGGCGAGGACAGCGGTAGAGTCCGCACGCAGAAATGGCAGGAAAGGAAGGAGACCAAAAGCCACCGCTGGTGGCGCCGAAAAAGCCGGCCGACGCATCGGGGGGAACCGTGCGGAAGCCAGGTGCGCCTCTGCCTGCCGTAAGAACCGCGCTCCCGCAACTCAAGCCGCAGGGCCTTGGGAAAGCGCGGGCCTTTGACACGCTCGATTCGGAAGTCACTTCA
>JANOHG010001117.1:0-4675 GCA_031406375.1 Archangiaceae bacterium
GTCCAGGGTCCCGGACGATCGGGTGCCGGTTCGAGCGTGCCGGCCAGCCCGAATGACGTCGTGTATGGAATTGGCCCAGCCCGCGCACGAGGCACTGACGGCCGCAGAGCAACTGGGCGCGGGCACTGCCCGGGATATAGCCTCAACGTTTCACAACTAGGCCTTCGCTCCGGCGCGTGCTCGAATCCTGAGCACGGCAAACCCCAGGATGAGGGCGAAGGCTGCTGCGCCGAACGCGAAGGGCTTCGGGTTGGAAGCAAGCAGGTCGAGCAGCCGATTGAAAGCACTCGCGTTCGTCGGCAGTGGCGCGCGGATGACGATCGGCGCGCTGTAGGGACTCATCTTGCCGTCGGTTCGCAGCGCTGCGACCCGCACCTGAATCTTGGGGGTGACGAAGGCGAAATTAGTGATGCAATCGATGGAGCCGATGTCGAGATACGCCGGCAGCTCTGCGGGGCGACCGCTGTATTGCGCCCTTCGCGCGGGAACAATCAAGGTGCGCAGCACGCCATCGGGCAGGTTTTGCACCTCGAGCTGGTAGGCATCGGCCGCGGTGGAAACGGTCAACACCACCGCCTGCGTCGCGTCGGGCGAGCCGTTCGAGTAGCGGTCGACCTGGGTCACCTCGACGGCAACGACCTCGGACAGGTTGGCCGCGATCACCCGATACGGCCCGAACCGATTCGGAGCACCATCCCGCGCTGGAGCGGCCTCCAGGCTGAAGATGACCCCCTCCGCAGCTGAGATCTTCACTCCGGAAGGGACGTGGTTCAGCGGGAGCTCGGTTCCGGTGGCATCGATGGCCCGCACCACCATCGCCGAAAAGATGATCGGGTTCGGAAGCACGTCTCCGCCCGCAGGAAACGCGTATGGCTCGAGCCCGGCGCACGAGGCCACGGCGTCGCGCGCTCCGAAGAGAAGAACCCCAGCGGCTGCGATTGCGGCCCAATTCACGGACACTCAGGCGGCTTCGACATGCAGGTGTCGCTGGGTAGGAACGGGCCCGGACAAACCTTGTCATTGGTCGTGGCGTTGGCCGGGCAGGTCTTGCAGCAATTGAATTCGGGCGGGCCCGCCTGGGTGCCTTCGCAATCCTTGGTGATGCGGTTTTCGCAGGTCGCGCATTGGGTGTTGACGCCGATGCCCCCGTGGCAGAGCGCGTAGCTCGGACACGGCCCACCCATCAGCTCGCTCTTGATGCCACAGCGTTTTTTGTCCGCGGCAGTCTCGGCGCAGCGCACGCAATCCATGTTGTCGCTGGGAAAAGGATTGGCCGCCCCGAACGCGCCACCGAAGTCGATGCAGTTCGAACAGTAGCGCGCGCACGAGTAGATCGCGTCGGTGCCGTCGGCGTGGCTGGGACCTTCTGAGACCTTAGCTGCGTGCAGCAGCTCGTGCAGAACGGTGGTGCAGGCCTCCTCCGGGGTCCAGGAAGCCAGGCGCGAGCCGTTGAAGTTCGTCTGTCCTTTGTAAGGCCCTGAGGCCGGCAGGGTGGTGGCGAGCGCGTCGGCGCAGGGGTTGCCGCAGCCGTACTGCAGGTCATCGTCGAGCATGCGCGCGTCGACTTGCTTCTTCATTGACGGGTTAGTGCGCCCGACGCACTCGAGCTTCTTGCGGGCGCACTCGAACGCAGTCGCCAGCTTGGCGCGCAGTGTCGGATTGCACTTCACTGCCGCTTTGTCCGAGAAGCCCGGCGGATCGCCCCCCTGCCACAGACTGATCTCGCTCGGAAAGTTGGAGTTGCCATCGCACCTCGCTCCACCGCCCTGATCCGAGCTCGCGGGGCGGACCCATTGGCGGGAAAACACCAGCCCACCGTCGACTGAGCCGGCGTTGACGTACTCGGTGGCAACGATGTCTCCACCGTCGGGAACCTCGTCGACCGAGCGCTCGAACTTCCTGTCGTGGTCGGAATCGAAGAGCGTGGTGCGATGCCCGTCGGGGAACTCCTCGTCGAGGATCGCCGGAAAGTTGGAATTCAAATACCAATAGGAGTAGCGAACGCGGCCGTCCGCGAACCGTTCGATTTTGAAGGCCGGGGCGCCGCCGTTGGTCTCCTTGACCCAGGTCTGGGTGCCGTCGGCTGCGCGAATACAAAGCATCTCGCGGATCCCATCGCCGTCGAGATCTGCCGACTCACAGCGCTTCGCCTTCCCCAGCTCCACCAGGAAGGCGAGCGTGCCAGCGTCGACCATGCCCTGCCATTGGGTGACGTCGATCGGCACGGCGGTATCGGGTTTGACGAAGCCACCGTCGACGCCGGAGGTCGATCCGCACGCGGTGAGCAGCGTGGCGAGAACACAGAGGCGAAACAGGGTCATTGAAAGTCGAACTCCGCGCGAGAAGAACTGCCTTTGATGCCGACCGAGCCGGACACCGCGGTCGCTCGGGCGGGCAGCTCAACCACCAGCTCGGTGTAGCCCGCCACGTAGATCTCGGCGAGCTGTTCGAAGAGTGCGGGAAGCCGGTCGCGGGAGACGAGGGTGATCAGCCCGCCGGTTGCGGACGAACACCTGCGCAGGTCGTTGTAGGCCCTGGCAGCGAGGTAGGGCGTGCTGCCTCCGTCGACCTGGCCGTAACCCACCGCGTCGAAGGGCACCCCGAGCGAGATTCCGGCGTCGAGTCCCTGTTCCAGTTTGAAAGTGGAGTGGGTGTCTTCGCCGTCGGAGACGATCAACAACCGAACCGGCGCGCCGCCATCGGGGAAGCTGTAGCGCTGCTCGCCGACTGCCGTGTCCGGCACGGCATAGAGCGCGTCGTAGAGGTAGGTACCTCCGCCGGACTTGAGAAGATCAGCACCTGCCTCAAGATCCTCGACCCGCGAGGTGTAACCGGCGAGCAGGCGGGTCGAACGAAAGCTGTTGATGGAGACCGGCCCGAAGTCGAATAGACCCACCCGCCATTTCGGAGCGCGATCGAGCAGCACTCGAACCAGCTTCTTCACCGCCACCTTTCGCTGGCCCGTCGGGTCGGTGGGGCAGCCGGTGCACACGGTCGGCTCGGCCGAATTCGATCCGGAGTCATCGACCACCACCGCCAACACACCCTGCTTGCTGCCCGCCACGCTGCGAGCACTGACGATCGCGCAGGGGCCAGCGGCGCATCGAACGTCGAAGTCTTCCGCCGCAGGAGCGCCGTAGGTTCCCTGCGCCTCTCTTGCGGCGACGAAGATTGAAAAGGTCGAAGCGCTGAGCCCTCCGTCCTTCAGCCGTGGCGCGGGTTGAGCGCCGATCACCGAAGGATCAAACACGCCCGGCGCTGAAGTCGGATTCGAGCTGCCGCAACCAACAGTTGCGAGGGTCAGCGCAACAACGCAGGCCGTAATTGCCTGTTTCATCGGGCGATCTCGGCTGGCGCGGCCGAACAGCACCGCGACAAACCAAGCGCAGGTCATGAGGTTTGGCATCGGCGTCCTTGCTGTAGGTGGAAGGCGAGGGGATGAACAGCACGAAGCGTGACAAGGGTTCTCATGGGGCGCAAAGTAAAGGCTGTGGCCAGCAGCTACGCCGCGACTCCTCCCAAGGTGTTGGCCCGCGCTCGGGAAGGAAGGTGCGGCAGCGAGCGCAGAGGAGCCTGGGACCCAGACATTCTGCACACCCGAACGTGCCGCAGCGCACACAGGTTCCAAGTGCCGCCGCCGACGGATGAGAAACGCAGCGAGGGCCAGGGAGCTCATCCATCTATCGAGCTCATACCTGCTCCTCTACGGCGGTAGCGCTGCATTTTGTCGAATTCGATTCCTTGGGGCCGCAGTGTGAAAGGTGGGACCTGCTTCTTCTACGGCTTCTTGCCGTCTGTATCTTCCATGGTCGACACATCTTCCATGGTCGACACGGATAGTCCTTCCTTTTGGTGTCCACCAGAGCGGAGCAACCTCACACGAACGCGATCCGAATTCTCGCACGCAGCATCCCGCTTCATGGACGTGGGATGGCCCGGTACTCGCGTGCTTTCATGTGGTTGGCGAGGGCACGTCTCCTGCCTAGGAAGGATGAACATGTCGCCCTCGAGCATCTGCAGAATTCAGCTACCGAACAGACAGCCCGACGACGTGATTGCTAGGCATCTGGCGCAGAACTGCGGCCAGCTTCTCCTTCCATCCCAATCACCCACGACCAACTGAAAGGGCTCGTTGCCTATGATCCTTCACCGGCCCAAATCCAACTGTATCCAACCACTCTCGTGGCTGAGTTCGCCCACCTTCTGGATGCTGGCCGCCCCAGCCCGGATTGCTGAGAAGGTCTCCCGCGCAATCAAAGCACTCACAGACCTGCCTCTCGCGATCAGAGACACAACTCAGACGCGCCGCGGCCAGATTCGCGCAAGCGATTGCTTCGTCGCCACAGCTTGGATGCCGATCGGCTACGAAAGAGGATTCTTGTGAGGCTGCGCAACGTCAGCATCTTGTTCTTCGGCTTAGTGATTCTTCGAGGGTCGCTATCGCTGGCACGACCGCCCCCGAATACTGATTTTTGTTTAGACTTCAAGACCGAGGAATGTTCCTACCCCAGTGGTTGCGTCGGATACACGACCTGCGACCTCCATACCGGAGACGTCTCTTGCTTCACAGAGGAGAGCACAATTCCGTGTTCCGAGTGTGGTGCGGGAGGGCGTCGCCAGTGCACGGCACATGGAGCGGTTGGCGTTTGTCATGCCGAGCTGCCCGCATCCGAGG
>JANOHG010001137.1:0-2216 GCA_031406375.1 Archangiaceae bacterium
TTGTTCACCAGGATGTCGAGCCGGCCGTGGTCTTTAATCACTTCGTCGACGGCCTTGGTGCAGGCAGTCGAGTCGGCCACGTCGAAGCGCACCGACTTGGCTTGGCCCCCTGCATCGCAGATCAGCTTGATGGTTTCGGCCGCGGCCGCTTCGTTGCCCTGAAAGCTGATCACCACCATCGCACCCCGGCGCGCCAACTCGAGCGCGACCGCTCGGCCAATGCCGCGAGAGCCACCCGTGACCAACGCGACCTTGTCTTTCACGCTTCGCTCCTCGCTGGACTCGCCAGCGCCTTCTCGAGGCTCGCCGGATCTTCGACGTTCACGCACTCGATGCTCTTGCTGATTCGCTTCACCAACCCGCATAGCACCTTGCCGGGGCCCAACTCGACCAGCCGGGTCACCCCTTCGCGTTCGAGCGTCTGCACGCACTCGACCCACCGAACGCTGCCGGTCACCTGGCGCAGCAACAGCTCGGCAATCCGCGCGGGATCCTGATTCGCAGTCGCCTCGACGTTGCTCACCACCGGCACTGCTGGACGCGCGAAGGTCACCTTCGACAGCACTTCCGCCAGCCGCGCCACGACGGGCTGCATCAATGCGCAGTGGAAGGGAGCCGAAACGGGCAGCGGCAACACCCGCTTCGCGCCCGCTTCTTTAAGCTTCACCGACGCGCGCTCGACGGCGGCGGCATGGCCTGCGATCACCGTCTGGCCCGGATCGTTGTAGTTGGCGACAGCAACCACTTCGCCGTTTCCACTCACCGAATCGCAGATCTCTTTAATCTTCTCAGGCGCAAGCCCGAGCACCGCCGCCATCGCGCCCACTCCGGCAGGCACCGCTTCCTGCATGAATGTCCCGCGCGCGCGCACCGCCCGTACCGCATCTGCCAGGCTGATCGCGTTCGCCGCCACCAACGCCGAATATTCACCCAGCGAATGACCCGCCACGAACTGCGGCGCTTCCCCGAACCGTTTGGCGAATGCCGCGTGCGCCGCGATGCTGACCGTGAGAATCGCCGGCTGGGTGTTGGCGGTGAGCTTCAAGCCGTCGTCGGGACCTTCGAAGCACAACCTCGACAGCTTCTCGCCAAGCGCATCGTCGGCGGCATCGAAAACTGCCTTCGCTTCGGGAAACGCTTCGTACAGAGCCTTGCCCATGCCCACCGATTGACTTCCCTGCCCCGGAAAGACGAACGCGGTCTTAATCACCAGCGCACCAGAGCGCTGCCCCAAGACATCCCCGCCCCAATCGCCATCATCGCGATCGTGTCATTGGGCTTGAGGCGCCCCGCGCGGTTGGCTTCATCGAGCGTCATCGGCAGCGACGCCGACGAGGTGTTCCCGTACCTCTCGATGTTGAGCCAGGCTTTCTCGCGCGCGATCTTCAGCCGATCGATGACCGCGTCGATGATTCGAAGGTTCGCCTGGTGGGCGATCAGGTGGGTCACTTCGTTCGAGGTGATCTCGTTGTGCTCCAGTGCCTCGTTGACCGCGTCGGTCAGTGACCGTACGGCGAACTTGAAAACCTCGCGGCCGTTCATCGACACCTTGTGCAGCTTCTGCCTCAACGCCTCATCGTTCATCGGGTGTTTGCTGCCGCCACCTTTGATGCACAGGATATCGGTCAACGCGCCTTCGGTATGCAGGTGAGTCGACAGCACCCCCCGATTCGGATCTGACGACGGCCCGAGCACCATCGCTCCGGCCGCGTCGCCAAACAACACACAGGTGTTGCGGTCTTCCCAGTCGATGATCCGCGTCAGCAGCTCGACGCCAATTACCAGCGCCCGCCTCACCGACCCCGTCTGGATGTACTGCGTCGCGATCGACATCCCGAACAACGAACCCGCGCACGCGGCAGAAACGTCGAACGCGAAAGCCTTCTTGGCGCCAAGCTTATGAGCCACGAACGCAGCACACGCGGGCATCGGCATGTCCGGCGAAATCGTGCCGACCACGATCATGTCGAGCTCGTCAGCTCGGGTGTTCGCCATCTCGAGCGCACGAATCGCTGCCTTGACCGCCATGTCAGACGTCACTTCGTCCTCGGCAGCAACGCGACGTTCCTTGATTCCCGTGCGCTCGACTATCCACGCATCGGTCGTCTCGACCAACTTCGCCAGATCTGCGTTGGTCATCACCTTTGCAGGGGCATAACTGCCAGTGCCGATGATCTGCGCGCGCGTCATGACGGCTCGTGCTTACACGCTGCTCG
>JANOHG010001139.1:0-1812 GCA_031406375.1 Archangiaceae bacterium
GGTTTCACCAGCTCAACGCCGGCCGTCTGTTCCAGGGTCGTCCGGGGCTGGTGGCGTGCACTCCTTCGGGAGTGATGCGGATGCTCGAGGAAGTCGGCTTTAATCCGTTAGGGAAAGTCTGCGTGGTCATCGGCCGCAGCAACATCGTTGGGCGCCCGATGGCTGCGTTGCTGCTCAACGCGAGCGCGACGGTGGTGATTTGTCACAGCAAGAGCGACGTCGAGGCCGAGGTGAAGCGCGCGGATCTGGTGGTCGCCGCGGTCGGGGTCTCAAAGCTCGTGAAGGGCGAGTGGATAAAACCGGGTTCGGTGGTGATCGACGTCGGAATGAATCGAGGCGCCGACGGCAAGCTCACCGGAGACATCGACTTCGAGGGCGCTAGAGAACGGGCGTCGTGGATTACTCCGGTGCCTGGCGGCGTCGGGCCGATGACGATCGCGATGCTGATGAGCAACACAGTGAAAGCGGCACAGAGTCGGTGACGCGTAGGCCCGCGCCAGCGCCCATTTCGGGCGTTAGACCGCGTGGCCGCCGCGTTCGCCGGTGCGAATCCGCACGCATTCTTCCAACGCAGTGACGAAGATTTTCCCGTCGCCAACGGCTCCCGCCTCGCCGGTGCGTGCGCCCTTGATGATCGCGGCGATCGATTTCTCGAGGTAGGCGTCGTTCACTGCGAGGGTGATTCGGCTCTTCTGGACTCGCCGAACTCGCACCAACTTCCCCCGAAACAACTCGACTTCTCCTTCCTGGCGGCCGTGGCCTTCGACCGTGTCGACGGTGAGCCTAAAGTTGTCACCCTCGTCGAGGATTTCCCTCAGCGCCTCTTCGACCGCCTCGAGGCGTTCAGGTCGGATGATGGCAGTGATCATTTTCATTAGAAGCCTCAGGTCTGATCGAAGTGGTAGCCGCGCTCGCCGTGAATGATGACGTCCAGTCCGTCGCGTTCCACGTTCTCGTCCACGCGTAGGCCCCAGATCGCCTTGAGCCCCGTCGCGATCACGAAGGTCCCCACCGCCGCGAAGACGATCGCCACCACGACGCCCAGCGCCTGAAGACCCAGCTGGCCGAAGTTTCCACCCAGCACGCCGACAACTGGCGTGAAGCACAGAACTCCGGTCATCAACGCTCCGAAGATTCCCCCAACGCCGTGCACGCCCCACGCGTCAAGTGAGTCGTCGTAGCCCAGCTTCGACTTCAGCTGCACCGCGGCATAGCAGACCACCGCGGCCAACGCGCCCAGCACCAACGCGCTGGCCGGCTTGATGTGCCCCGCGGCCGGCGTCACTGCCACCAGCCCCGCGATCAATCCGGACGCGAGGCCCAGACTGGTGACCTTCCCGTGTCGCCATCGCTCGATCACCATCCACATCAACCCCGCAGCCGCAGCCGCAGCTTGGGTGGTGGCAAACGCGAGACCCGCGACCGCGCCCGCCACCGGGTGCTCGACCGCGACGGCCGACCCTGCGTTGAAGCCGAACCAGCCGAACCAGAGCAGGCCAGCGCCCGTCAGAGTGAGCACCAGGTTGTTGGGCAACACCGTTCGACCGCGCGCAACGTCGCGGCGGGGCCCGAGCATCAATGCCAGCACCAGCGCCGAAACACCTGCGGCAATGTGCACCACCGTACCGCCAGCGAAGTCGAGCACCCCGAGCTTGAAGAGCCAGCCATCGGCAGCCCATACCCAGTGCGCCAGCGGGCAATAGACGATTGTCGACCAGAGAAGAATGAACAGCACGTAGCTGCGAAAGCGCATTCGTTCGGCCACCGCGCCCGAGATAAGCGCCGGAGTGATGATCGCAACTTCCCCTGGAA
>JANOHG010001182.1:0-5721 GCA_031406375.1 Archangiaceae bacterium
GCATTCGGGTCGGCTCAGTGCTCGAGTTCCTCTGGGTCATCGAAGCAGATGGTCTGTGGTTCGCGGACGATCAGGACTCGGTCGGGATGTACCCCGTGCGCCGCTATTCGTTTGATCTCGAAACGTCGAAGCCGATGGTGACCACCGTCACCACCTACAACACCCAGCTTCCAATCAAGAGCCAGGTGCTGCCGAACAACAACAACAAGCTCGCCCTCGAGATTCGGAACATCCCTCATCGCCCAACCGAGGATGACGCGCCTGACTGGACCTTCACCCAGCCACGCTGGGCGTGGAGAGTATTGGCCTTCGACTGGGGCAGGTCGAGTTCCCCCGGCTGGCACACCTGGGACGAACGGCTGAAGCACAATGGCGGTGAGCTGTTCGGCATCACCGGCGAGCTGTTCGATGGGTACAAGCCGCCAAAGCTTCCAGACTGTGCGGATGTCCCCTGCAAGATTGCAGCGGCACAGGCCTGGGTACGCGAGAACACGCGGCCCAAAGGGGTAGGAGTACCACCCCTGGCCTGCCGTCCGATGCGAGAAGTTCTCGAGAGCAAGCGCGCCAATGCACAGGAACGCGCGGCGCTTTTGCGGCGACTGCTCGCGGATGCGGGACTCGAAACGCAGTTGGCGTACGCCACGCGGCATTGGTCAACACAGCTTGATCCAGACTTTCCGACCCTATCGCCCTTCAACGAAATGCTGGTGTACCTGCCATCGCAGACTGGGCTTCCCAATGGCGCCTGGTTGGCTCCCCGTTGCGACTACTGCGGAATCAACGAGCTGCCGGCTGAGCTGCGGGGGGGCGACGTGATGGTGATTCATTCGACGCGGTTGGGGATCAACGACGTGAAAACGAAGAGCGAGTGGAAGTCGACCACGAGCTCGGACCCCGCGCTCAGCCACCTCTGGCGCGTTTCTCACGAGGCCCGACTGGACGGCAACGGAACCTTGACCGACGTGATGACCGAGACGTTGAAGGGGCCAAGGGCCGAGGAAGAATTGCTCAACCACGAGGCGCAGACGGAAGTTGACCTGTGGCGAGCCCAGAGCTCAGCGACCGCGCAGATTTCGGCGGTTGCAAAAATGCTCGCGGTGCTGCCGCGGGTCTGTCACGCCGAAAAAGGGATCTGCAAGAAAGGCAGGCGACTCGAGATTCCGGCTTACGCGACGGCTGAAAGCGGAACGCGCTGGCTGGTGCCGCTTGATGCGCTTTCGACCGTCTACTCGCAACGGCTGAACAAGGACAAAGGCCAGCGGGTTGCCGACCTGCACCTGACCAGTGAAGAAAACTTCGAAGAGGTGTTCGAGCTGGAGGTGCCGCCCGGCTTCGTGCTCGAGAACGTTCCACCCTTGGTGAGCCTGAGCGCGCCGCTGATCGAATTGTCGGTGGAGGTCGAAGCAACTGCGAGGGGAGCGCGGGTGACCCGAACGTTGAGGCGGTCGATCGGCGGCGTACCATTGGCACAGTACGAGGCAGCGCAGAACGCCTATCGCGCCCTTCAGGACGCGCGACATCTGGTGTTGTCGTTCGTGAAGAGGTGACGCGCTATGTTCGACGCACATGGCGTCGACGGTTCCTTCACTGAAGATTGCGGTGCTGCACTACCAACCCTCGAGCGAGCCGGTGGATCCGGTGGTGGGCCACATCGTCGACGCGCTCAATGAGCTTGGGCACGAGACGGTGACGGTCAGCGTGCACGACCGCGTCTTCGACCTGTTGAAGGCGGTCGAGAATGCGCAAGCCGACCTGGTGTTCAACGTCTGCGAGACCTTCGCCGATGACTACCGGCTCGAGGTGAACGTCGCCGCGCTGATGGAAATGGCGCGAATTCGCTTCACCGGCTCGGGTACGGCAGGTCTGCTGCTGGCTCAGGATAAGATCCTCACCAAGCAGTTGCTGGGTTACCACGAGGTGTTGACCCCCAACTTCGCCACCTTCGATGGTGAAACCTTCGAGACGAACGGGCGAATGAAGTTTCCGCTGATCGTGAAGCCTTCGCGCTCGGACGCGTCTCTGGGAATCGGCAGGCATTCGGTGGTCGCCGACTGGGAAGAGCTGACCCGTCGGGTACGCGAGATTCGAAAGGAATTCTCGGATGAGGCATTGGCCGAAGAGTTCATCGAAGGTCGCGAGGTGTACGTCGGGGTCGTCGGCACTTCGACGCGACCGGAGATCTTCCCGATTGTCGAGCTGGACTGGGGCGACTGGGAAAAAGGCGAGCCGAAGGTTTCGGATCGCGCGGTGAAGTTTGGGCCCGAAGTGGCAGGGAGCCCACGGCTGAAGATGGCGCGCGATCTGTCGGCTGACCTGCAAGCGCGAATCGAAAGATCAGCGTTGCTCGCCTACAAAGCGCTGAAAATCAGCGACTACGCCCGGGTTGACTTCCGGATCTCGCAAGAAACCGGGGAAGCGTTTGTGCTCGAGGTGAATCCCAACCCGTACCTCGAGAAGCAAAGCGAGCTGGCGATGGCGGCGAAGGAACGTGGGCTCTCGTACACCCAGCTGATCGGCCGAATCGTCGAGTCCGCCGCAACCCGAAATGGAATGAAGGTGACCAAGCCGTCGGTCGAAAAATCGGCGGCGACCGAGGCTGCGCTTTCGACGAAGTAGCTGCCTCAGCGCTTCCGGCGCGCGACAGCGACCAGCAACGCAAGCGCGGCAAGGATCGCGGACGGGTCGACGCTGCTGCAACCGCACCCTCCTCCAACCAGCTGTTGGAGCGCAGGCGCGACCGCTGTCTGCGCCCAGGTTGCACTCTTGGAAGGTGACCGATTTCCTGCGGCGTCGACCGCGCGCACCGCCAGCGTATGGTTGCCCGCGGCGAGATCCTTGAGCGTTGACTTCTGGGTGCAGGGGACAAATGCGCCCGAATCGAGGCTGCACTCGTAGGTCACCGATTGATCATTGGATCCAAACTCGAAGCCCGCGGTCGCCTCGAGGTTTTCGGCCGGTGGCATGACGAGGATCTGCACGTCAGGCGGGGTGGTGTCGACGGTGATCATCGTCGGCGCCGAGACCGCGCTCTGCTGCGGCCCCTTCTGCGCACTCGCAGTCAGCGTTTGGGCACCATCGATCAACGTGCTGAGCGTGAAGCTCCAGTTGCCATCTGCATCGGCAGTGGTCGTGCCGACAAGAACGCCATCGACGAAGATGCTCACCGTGCTGCTGGCGGGTGCCCTGCCTCTGACGGTGGGGGTCGAGTCGTTGGTGAGGGTGGCGTTGGCAGGCTCAATGATTGTCGGCGGCGCGAGCACCGACGTGATGATCGTGAAGGTGTTGGTGGCTGACACCGGGCTCGTGTTGCCAACCGAATCCGTGGCGACCGCACTGACAGTGTGGATGCCGTCGCTGAGCGCGACCGACAACGGCAGCGTCCAGTTCCCGGCGGTGTCTGCAAGGGCCCAACCGATGAACTGATTATCGACAGTGACCAAGGCGGTGGCTGCGGGCTCGGCGGTTCCCGTGATGGTCGGCCGGTTGTCGATCAGCGTCGCGGCATTCGCGGGTGTGATGACGACAGGGGTGACCGGCGCGCGGGTGTCGACCTTCCACGTGAAGAACGCAGGTGTCGTGTCGACGTTGCCGACCGCGTCGATGGCGCGTACCAGCAAGGTGTGATTGGCGTCGGTGAGGCCGCTGAAGGTGGCGGGATCGAGACACACAGTGAAAGCCGCGCCGTCGAGGCTGCACTCGTAGGTGACGTTGAGCCGGTTCGCGCTGAGGTCGAACGCCGCCGAGTCGAAGCGACTGATCGCCATCGGGCCACTGACGATGAAGGTGTCGACGGTGGTATCGACGGTAAAGCTGACGGTCGCCGAGTCTGGCCCGAGGTTGCCAGACGCATCGGTCGCGCGTGCGGCCACAGTGTGAAGGCCCCCGCCCAACGCGGAGGTCGGCACGAAGCTAAAGTTTCCGGCCGCATCGGCGATCGTCGAGCCGACAACCACACCATCAATCATGATCGTCACCGTGCTGCCAGGTTCAGCCGTGCCAGTCACGGTCGGGTTCGCCGTGCCAACGGTGGTGTTGTTGACTGGGGCTGTCACGGTCGTGGTCGCAGGGGCGAGGGTGTCGATCTTCCATGTCCGTGAGGCAGGGCTCGCGTCGGTGTTCCCCATCGCATCCTTCGCGCGAACGAAGAGCGTGTGCGAGCCGTCGGCGAGGTTGCTGAAGGTGACCGGATCCGTGCACGCGACGAATGCGCCACCATCGAGGCTGCATTCATAGGAAACTGCCGTCTGATTCGAAGAGAAGTCAAACGCGGCGGTATTGACGTTGGTGATTCCGCTGGGCCCCGAAGCGATTGAAGTGTCGAGCACGCCCAAATTGACGGTGAAGCTGGTCGGTGGAGACGATGGCCCGGTGTTTCCCGCGGGATCCGTCGCGCTGGCAGAGACGGTATGCGTCCCGCTGCCCAGCGGCGTGGCGAGGGTGAAGCTCCAAGTACCTGCGGCGTCGACCCGCGTGGTCCCGACAATCATTCCGTCGATGATCACGGTGATCGTCGCCCCAATCTCGCCGCTGCCAGTGATGCTCAGAACGGCAAGCGCCACCGTCGAGTTGTGGGTGGGCGACGTCACCACTGGAGCCCCCGGCGCAAGCGAGTCAAGCGTCCACAGGTGCAGCGCCGGCGTGAGGTCGATGTTGTTGAACGAGTCCTTGGCACGCACGCGCAACGAGTGCGCACCTTCGGGCAGGCCAGTGAAGGTCTGTGGATCAGCGCACCCCGCGAATGCGACGCCGTCGATGCTGCACTCATAGCTGACGTTCGCGGTGTTGGAAGAGAAGTCGAACGCCGCCGCGGGGATTCTCGTGAGTGCCGCTGGGCCGCTGACGATGATGGTATCGATCTGGATCAGGACTTCCCACGTCTGCAGCGCGGGCGAGAGGTCGAGGTTTCCCGCGGGGTCCTTGGCGCGAACCTGAAGGGTGTGCGTCCCCACCGTCAGCAGGGTGAAGGTCGAAGGATCTGAGCAAGGGGCGAAAGCGGCCCCATCGAGGCTGCACTCGAACGTCGCGCCCGACTCGTTGCTCGAGAAGTCGAAGATGGCGGTCGACGACGGGTCCTGCGCAAAGGGGCCAGTGACAATGGCGGTGTCAGGCGGCGCGGTATCAACCCCGAACGCTACGGTCGAACCAGGCACCGACGTGTTGTTCGCTGCGTCCGTCGAGGTTGCGTTCACAACGTGCGATCCATCGGCCAGCGGTGTCGGCTGCACGCAGGCCCAGGTGCCCAAGCCACTTGCAATGACAGTGCACACCACCGCGCCGTTGACTCTGACGTTCACCGTGCTGCCCGGCTCGGCAGTGCCTGAATAAGTCGGCAGAGTGTTGTTGGTCGCGCTGTTGCTCGCGGGGGCGGTGACCACTGGCGCGCCAGGCGCAGTCGCGTCAACGGTGAAAGTGTTGGTATTGCTGACTGGCGAGATGTTGCCCGCTGCGTCGGTGGCCGTCGCGTTGACGGTGTGGGCGCCTTCCAGCAGCGCAATCGCTTGGGCGCAACTGAATGTGCCAAGCGCCGCGGCGGTCGTCAGACACGCAACGGCTCCATCAACGCGAACAGTGACGATGGCGCCCGGCTCGGCGCTGCCGCTGTAAGAGGGGAAGCTGTTGCTGGTAACCGAGTTGCTGGCGGGAACGATGACGACCGGGGCGCCGGAAGGCGCGGTGTCGATGGTGAACGAGTGGGTGGCGCTCACCGGCGAGAGGTTGTTG
>JANOHG010000412.1:0-2099 GCA_031406375.1 Archangiaceae bacterium
ACGCGCTCGCTCAGCTTTACTCGGTCAACGGCGCGGTTGGACTCAACGCCACCACCGACAAGGACACCACCAGCTACTACGTGAGCCTGCCGAAGAACCGATTGCAGCTGTGGCTCACCGTCGAGGCTCAACGCCTCGCCGCGCCGGTGATGCGTGACTTCTACACCGAGCGCGACGTCGTCCAGGAAGAACGGCGAATGAGCATCGATGCCAGCCCCAGTGGAGCGCTTTTCGAGGAGCTCAATCAAATAGCCTTCGTCTCGAGCCCGTACCGCTGGCCGACCGTCGGCTACACCGAAGATCTTCAGGCGATGTCATTGAGCAAGGCGCAGCAGTTTCGCGATCGGTACTACGCGCCTGGCAACGCGGTGGGGTGTCTGGTCGGTGACGTGAACTTCGAGGAGCTCAAGCCCTTGCTCGAGAAGACCTTCGGAGCGATCGCAGCCCGCCCGTTGCCTGCGCAACCCGTATTCGCTGAAAGCCCCTCGCGCGCGCAGCGTCGGGCGACGGTGTTCTTCGACGCCGCCCCTCGAATGTACTTCGCGTTTCGCAAACCGTCGGCCCCCAGCCAAGACGACTATGTCTTTGACGTGATTCAGGTGCTGCTTGGCGAAGGTCGCACCAGCCGGCTGTACAAGCGCCTGGTGCTCAAAGATCGCCTCGTCCAGGGAATCGGAGTCTTTGGTGCCCCCGGATTTCGACTGCCCAACCTGATGGTGATCGGCGCAACTCCTCTCAAAGGGGTCAAGAACGAAGACATCGAACGGGCCATCTGGGACGAGCTTCAGAAGCTGAAGGCCGAGATGATCAGCGAATCTGAGCTGCAAAAAGTCAGAAACCGGATCGCCGCCGATCTCGCCCGTGCGCTTGACACCAACAGCGGGCTCGCGTCGGCGCTGACCTCGGATCAGTCGGTGATTGGAGACTGGCGCTACGCCGCCGACCACCCAGAGAAAATCAACCAGATCGAGGCGCTCGAGATCGCCGAGACGGCGAAGAAGTACTTCGTTCCTGAAAACGCGATCGTCGTGGATCTCGCACGCCCCACCAGTGCCAAGGGCGCCCAGTGAGGCGCCTGGTCTGGTGTCTGCTGCTCTGTGGTTGTGTCACTTCGGCTGTCGCGCCTGACGCCGTCTCGCGCCGCGAGCCTTCCTTGGTGGCTGAGCCGACGCGGGTTGCGCCCATCGGTTGGTCCGAGTTGCCGGCGGCGCTCGCGGTGGATCCGACGAAGGTGCCGATTCCTGCGCTGATATTGAAGGTGGTCAAGCCAGTGAAGACCACGCTTCCGAACGGCTTGGTGATCTACTCGCTCGAGGATCACACCACCGCGCTCGTCACCGTGCGCGCGCTCGTCTGGGCCGGTCAGTACGACGACTCGAACGCCAAGCTCGGTACCGCGGGCTTCACCGCCGATCTGGCCGCCAGCGGCGGCGCCGGGCCTTTGTCTGCAGAACAGGTCGATGAGCTGCTCGAGTTTCACGCCGCTGACCTGTCGGGCGGCGCGGCCGATGAGTACAGTCAAATCAGCTTGAGCTTGCGAACCCAAGATCTCGCCAAGCTCTTCCCCGTGTTTGCCGACGTTCTTCAACGACCGCGCTTTCAGCAAGATCGCTTCGAGCTCGCCGCCGCGGTCACGCTCGAAGCCATTCGCCGCCGTCCTGATCGCCCCGACGGCCTGGCCACCCGCGCGCTCAATAAGGCCGTCTTCGGGCCGACCACGTTGCTGGGGCGAGAAGTCACCGAGGCGACGGCGAAGGCGATCACGGTGGCCGACCTGAAGGCGTTTCACGCGCGCGCCTATTCTCCCCAAGCGACCGCGCTGCTGGTCAGCGGTGACTTCGACAGCGCGCTGCTCAACCAGTTGATCAAGACCTACCTGGGCAGCTGGAAAGGCTCAAGCCGGCTGGCGCGAACGTACGCGGCGGCTCCCAAACTTGAGCGCCGGGTGATCCTCGTCCCCAAGGCGACCGCACAGGCCAAGGTGCGCATCGGCGGCCCCGGTTACCAGCGAAAGTCTCCCGACGAGTACGCGATGCGGCTGGTCAACACCACGCTCGGGGCCTTCGGGGTCGGCCGCCTCTACAAAGAGATTCGCGACG
>JANOHG010001237.1:0-8981 GCA_031406375.1 Archangiaceae bacterium
CAGCCAGGGCGAGCGAGGTTGACCGCCACTGGCATTCCCACCGGCAACGCCTCAGCGGTCTCGATGAAAATTCCGCCCGCAGAAATGTTCTGAATGACACACGGGCTCGACTGGTCGGCCACGTTGAGGTGGGCGGACACATTCTTCGCTTGGACGCGAGGGTAAAGACGCTTGTCCTTCGAGGTCATCGGGCGCAGAAACGATCTACCATTACTTCTTGAGAGATGTGCGAGCTGCGAGAGTCCAGTCGCCGCCAAGCCCGTGCCCTTGGCGAAGGGTAAGGTACTCACGTTGGACCGCTTTCGGGTACCCACGGAATCTCTCGAGATCCTTGAGCTTCAGCTGACTGCGAAGCTTGTTGGGGCCCATGTTGTACCCCATCAACGCCAAATCCAAGTTTCCGAACTGGTTGTGCAGCGCACGCAAATACCTCACACCCAATCGCACACACAGTGTCGGATCTTTCGCGATTTCTTCTCGTGACAGCCGAATCCCTTCTTTCTGCGCAAGGAAATAGAGGGTCGTCGGCCGAATCTGCATCAGACCTTTGGCACCCATCGGCGAAACGGCTTCTTCTTGAAAGTCCGATTCGACATCAATCAACGCCAGGATCAACAGCGGATCGTAGCGTGCCCGGTGCGCTTCTTCTGAGATAGCAATCGCCAACTGCGTTCGAAGCACCAAACCAAGGCCCGGCGCTCGTCTCGCCAGCACACTGTCGATCGCATCGAAGCTTTCGGGCAGCACCCTGCTCATCCCCACCGAATCGAGCCGCTTCGACCCCGGAGCAACCGCCACTGGCGCCCAGACCCAGCCCACGACCGCAAACGCACACAGCGCGATGATGGCCACTAAGATTCTCACTTGCTAAGCGCCTCGAGCCGCCGATGAAGGTCGTCCAGGCGAGCGTTCAGCGCTTGAAGCTCAGAATGACGCGGCACCCTCACCTTTGCCAGAGCGCGCTTCACTGCCTCCTCGACGTTTTTTTCTGCCTCCGACCAAAAGCGCTCGAACATCTCGCTCATCGGCCGTTTGTCTTTGTGGGTCGAGTCCATTTTGAAGTCGCACTCCTAACCATACTGGGACCCGATTGGCAGCCACCCCAGTTAATGTATTGATCTCATTCAGCTAATGCTTGGAACCACCTTCTTCTTTGCGAGCGTGTCGAGCTTCTTCGCCAGCTTGCTCAGCTCACGGTTGATTTCCTTCACCTGTGCCACGCTTGCCACACCTATCGCTTCGACCAGCTTCCCCTGCAGACCATCGAGCCGCTTCCTCACTTCCGAACCCATCTCATTCGCTTGGCTTTTCAACGCCTTCAGCTGCCGACCCGACTTGACCTGTGCAATCACCGCTTCGATTTCCTTACGCTGTTGCTTTCCCCGTGCCGCGAGCTCCTTCTCAAACTTCCCCAACTGCTTGCGGGCGTCTTCGAGATGCGCCACCACAAACTCTTGAATCCCCTGCGCCTTGTTCATCGTCTTGCTCACCATGTGTGGTCTCCGAGAAGCGGTTGTAGCAATCCAATAACGCAGTGCGTCGGACGACGCAAGCCGTCGGAACCAACTTGGTAGGGTGGCAAACGACCCAGATCGTCACCGTCGACTCGCGACATGCAGGTGCGCCTTATGACTCGACCGCGCGTATGTCGAACACAGGCTCGCATCGCTTTGACCCTTCGGAACCGACATTGGCGTCAGCTAGATTCTTGGCAATGCTCGTCACTTGGCTTGGCCATGCCCAGCTGTTTCTCAATGCCGCCGGAAAAACGCTGCTGCTCGACCCATGGTTCGCCGAGCCGGTGTTCGGAGGTGCGTGGTTCCGCTATCCGCCCCCGCCCTACCCGACTGCGTCAACGATGCAGCGATCCGATTTTCTGCTGCTCAGCCACATTCACCCCGACCACTCGGGTCCGGGCACTCTTGAGCAGTTGCCCAAAGACATTCCGACTTTCGCGATGCCGTTTGCTTCCGGGGCGCTCAAGCGGCGCCTCGCTCGAGCGGGCTACTCGAACGTTCGATGGCTCGAGCCGTTTCAAACGCTCGAGCTCAGCCCTGGGCTCAAGCTGACCTTCGTCGCGCATGATCGCGGGTGGGAAGTCTCGTCGATGGTGATTGAGGCCGACGGAATCCGGCTCTACCACGGCAACGACAACACGCTCTCTGTCGCCGCGTATCAACAGATCGTCCAACGCCTGGGAAAGGTAGACCTCGCATTCCTCCCATTCGCCGGCGCGTCTTCCTACCCCACCGGCTTCGATGGCGACCGCGCGAGCCTCGACAAGCGCTGCGCGCAGAAGAAATCAGAAGGCATCAAGCGCTTCCTCGATGGAATCGAAGGATTGCAGCCCGCAGAGGCCGCTCCGTTCGCCTCAAGCTGGGCGCTATTGGAGCCCGCAGAGCTGTGGAAGAATTTCCTTGATCGCCCGACGCCCGACGAAGCACTCAAGGCCGCAATGCCGATCGCCACCACCCATGGCACCCACCTGCTGCACCTCGAGCCGGGCGACGAGTGGAGTAAGGAAACCGGCGTCATTCGCAAGGGCCTGACGGCCGGCTGGGGCTACGACGCAAAGTCGGTCGAACGCTACGCGACCCAGGAATCCGTGCGCGTGGCAGCGGCGCTCGCGAAGCTCCGGGTTCCCGCGCGCCCCGTTCCCGCCGCGAGCCTCGACAATGCCGTGCGCGAGTACTTCACGGTGATGCTCGAGAAGACCTTCGACACCACCCGAGAACTGAAGATGCTCGCAGGACTTCAGGCCGAAGGCGGCGGAGCCTGGCGGCTGGCCTTCGTTCCGGGCTGCGCGCCCACCATCGAGTCGGGGTTACGCGGCGACGAAGATGAGACTCTCACCCTGCCAATCGGCGAGCTCTGGAGCCTGCTGACCACCCCCGCCAATTGGGAAGACGTCTGGTACGGATATCGGCTGAAGGTGCACAAGCGCGAGGGCGCTGGCTACTACCGCGCGTTCTGGGAAATGCTGCTCAACTTCGACGCCGAAGCTCTCAGCGAATCGCTGGCGAAAAAGCATGCCGTCTGAAGCTCGCGGCTACAGACCCAGCAGCCCGGGGACACCCGCGCTGAAGCGGTAAATGATTCCCCATGAAGGGCCCTCGAGCCCTTCGAGCAACGCCATCGACACCAAGAAGCTTACCGACGCAAGCACCAAAGCGTAGGGAACGCGAAGGGTCATCGCGCCGACGTCGCGCCAGCTCCAAACACCGCCGTCGCAAATCTTCGCCTCCGATTGGTAACGGAACATCAGCCACGCGAACGGCCAGAGCGCACACAGCCACGCGACGAAGTTCACCAACGGCACGCCATGGAAGAACGCAGGCAACGTTGAGTCCCATACCCAACACCCGGCGGCGGTCTCGAGCGGGTCAATCTGCAGATCCAGCAGCGTCGCACAGACCGCGACCAGTACGCCGCAGAGCGCGTTCGACTCGCGCAACACCGGCACCCAAGTTCGCAGGCGCCAAACGATGAACGTCGCCATGTAGAGAACGACGCACCACCCCACCATCGTCGCGAAGGGCGCCAGCAGCGGCTTCACCATCGTCAACGTCAGGTGGGTTTCGTGAAAGTAGCCAAGCAGGATGCCGCCGTTCTCGAGCACAGCGCCATAGATGAACGCGCTTAAGAAAAAGAGCCCGACGTGCCCCGCCTTTGCGCGCGCAGCGTGCCAAATCATCAGCCCAGCCCAGAAGAAGTTCGACAGCTCGTACCAATACAACAGCTGGACTCCCTGCACCGGCGACGGCTGGTGCCACGCGAGCGTCATCACCGGCAGCAAAAATGCGGGCGCCAGCGAGCCGAGCAGAAGCAGCGTGCGGCTCTCGACATCCGGCGCCCGCCACGCCCGAACGAGGGTGAAGATCACGAAGGCGCTCAGCGGAAACACCGCTGTCCACGCGGTCTGCGTCTGCGGGGGCGAAAAATTAGTCAGCGCAGCATTGAGAAGCAGCGTGCCGTAGAAAAAATAGGACCAAGCCGGAAGGTTCTCGACGACTTCCTTGTACGCGCGCGTCCACAGCCGGGTGTTGGTGAATGCATCTGCCGGAAGTTCAATCTCACCAGTGCGGGGCGTCATTGGTGGCGCACCCTGACACGAGCCCCAAGGGGTACGTCAAGCCGGGATAAGGTAACGCGCGATTTGACTCCGCACCTGATTTTCGGCCTCGCCACAGCGGTCGCCCTCGCTGGCTGTCGCATCGAATGGGTGACTGCCCAAACTCAGGGGCCCTCAGCTGCGACCGCGTCCCCCAGCGGAGACGTGTGGGTTTACACCTCGATGTACCGGCCGGTGGTCGACGCGCTCGAGGCGCTGATTAAGCAGCAACTGCCCGAGGTCCAGGTGCATTGGTACCAGGCCGGCAGCGAAAAGGTGCTTGCCCGCCTCGAGGCTGAGCTTTTGGGCGGCGCCACCCAGGCCGACATCATCGCCACTTCAGATCCATTTCTTTACGCGCGATTCAAGTCTGAGCGCAGGTGGCTGCGGTACGTTTCGCCCAACAGCCAGCGCATCCCAAGGTCTCTGGTCGATCTCGATGGCGAATACACGGCGATTCGCGTTTCCACGATGGTGCTCGCGTACCGAAAGGGAATCCCGGAAGTGCCGACTTCGTTCGCCGAGCTGACAAATCGACGGTGGGAAGCAGAGATCGCCTTGGGAGATCCGTTGACATCAGGCACGGCGTTCACCTGGGCAGTCTTCATGGAAAAGGCGTACGGCGTGAATTACTTCGAGAAGCTGCGCCAGAACGGTGCCCGCATCGCCGGCGGCAACGCGGCGGCGCTGCAGAAGCTCGAAGGCAATGAGGCAAAGGTCGCGGTGCTGTTGCTCGAGAACGCGTTGATCGCGAAGGCGAAGGGAAGCCAAATCGAAATCCAATGGCCCGAGGACTTAGCGGTGCTCATCCCCGGCTTCGCGGGCATTTTGAAGGACAGCCGCCACCCACGCGCGGCGCAGGCGGTGATTGACGTGATGCTGTCGCAGAAAGGCCAAGCGGTGATGGTAGCCGGCGACATGCACGCGGCAGATCCCCGGCTCGCCGGGCCAGGTGGCCAGCTTGGCCTCGACGCGGTGATCGCCAAAGCAGCGCAATGGGATGAGGCGATGCAACTTCGCGGCAACAGCGACGGCACCCGTGTCAAGCAGGCGTTATCGCGCGCCTTCTCGAAATGAAGCGGGCGCTGGGGGTGCTCGCGCTGGCCGCGCCGCTGCTGTTGTTCGCGTTGATTCCGCTCGGCAGGTTGGTGGCAGAAGGGCTGGGCCACCTCGACGCGATCGGCACCCCTGAGGCACGGCGCGCGCTGCAGGGCACCCTGCTCACCTCGACGGGTTCGGCAGTCTTCGCTTTTCTGTTTGGGCTGCCTCTGGCCGTGTTGCTGGTGCGCACCGACCTGCCCGCACGCCGTGTGCTGCGCGCTGTCTTCACAATCCCCACCGCTTTGCCGCCGTTCATCTTCGCGATGGGTTGGGTCGCGCTCGCCAACCCGAAAGCCGGGCTGCTTAACCTGGCCTTCGGCAAGGGCACCTTCGACATCTACGGCGCCTGGGGAATCGCCTTTGTGCTCGGCGCCTGCGGTCTTCCTCTGGTGGTGCTCGCAGCGAGCGCTTCCCTCGAGAGCGTCGACGCTTCGCTTGAGGAAGCTGCGCGCGTGTGCGGAGCCGGGCCGATGCGAACCCTGATTGAGGTGTCGCTGCCGCTCGCGCTTCCCGCCGCGCTGTCGGGCGCAGCGCTGGTCTTTCTCTTCTCTGCCTCGGCATTCGGAGTGCCCTACTTACTCGGCGTCACTGCTTCTCCACCGACGACGACGCTGACGACGCACGTCTACGGCTTGGTGCTGATGGGCCACGGCGGCCTGGGTTCTGCGGGGGCCATCGCGCTCGTCCTCCTGGTCGTCGCCTCCTTGGTGCTCTTCGCCAGTCGAATCGCCGCGCGGGCGGGCCGCGTGCGGCTTTCGTCCGGCAAAGGAATCAAGCTGCGGCCACTGGCGCTTGGAGGCTGGCGGTTGCCGCTGGGTGCAGTCTCAATCACGACGGCTTTCGTGCTGGTTGTGTTGCCAGTGGCCGCCGTCTTTCTCGCTTCACTTCAGCCCAGCTTCGGCCGACTCGACGAGCTGACGTTTCAGCATTGGGAACGCATGTTCCACACCCCTCGGGTGGCGGCGGCTGCACTGCGCAGCGTGGGCTTGTCGCTTGTCGCGGCGAGTTTGGTCACCCTTCTCGGGCTTGGATACGCACTGGGCCGCGTGCGGCTTGGCATCCCCGGGCGCGTCCTCGAGCTCACTGCAGCATGGCCCTACGCCGTGCCGGGCACGGTGTTGGCAATGGCGCTGTTGCTCTCGTTCTCGATGGATTTGCGCCTCGTGGTGGGCAATCGGATCGCGTTCGTGCTCGCGCTCGCCAACTCACTCTGGCTGGTGCTCCTCGCCTACACCGCGCGCCACCTCGCCTTCGGAGTCCGGCAGGCTTCCGACGGGCTGAGCCAAGCCGACCCTTCACTCACGGAAGCGGCACGGATTTGCGGAGCGGGCCCTTTGCGCGCGTTCACCGACGCGACGTTGCCGCAACTGAAGGCCCCGCTGGCCGCGGCGTTCACGCTCACTTTTCTCACCTGCGCTACCGAGTTGACCGTGTCGGTTCTGCTCGTTCCGACCGGGCAGGATCTGTTGGGCACCGTCTTGTTCGAGCTGATGAGCTACGCAGACCCTGCGGCGGCGTCGGTGCTTGCGGCCTGTTTCGTGTTGATTGTCCTCGCGAGCCTCGCAGCGCGCGCGCTGATCGTCGGCACGCCCGCGGCGAAGCACAGGAGCACCCGCTAATGGCCACGGTCGAGCTCACCTGCCTGCGCAAGTCGTACGGTACGACCGCGGTGGTGAACGATCTTTCGCTTTCGATTTCCAGCGGAGAAATGGTCGCGCTGCTTGGCCCTTCTGGGTGCGGCAAGACGACGACGCTGCGAATGATCGCCGGGCTCGAAACCCCTGACGCAGGCAAGATCGTGATCGACGGCCGGGTCGTCGATGCGACAGGACTCCATCTGCCGCCCGAAGCACGCGGCTTGGGCATGGTCTTTCAGTCGTATGCGGTTTGGCCGCACCGAACCGTGGCCGAGAATGTGGCGTACCCGTTGACGCTCAAAGGGCTCAACCGATGGGATCGCGAAGCGAAGGTGAAGCAGGCGCTTAGTTGGGTGCGGCTCGAAGCGCTCGCGACCCGTCGCCCTGACGCACTCTCGGGAGGTCAGCTGCAGCGCGTCGCCCTCGCCCGCGCGCTGGTCGCGGATCCACGGGTGCTGCTGCTCGATGAGCCGCTGTCGAATTTGGATGTCCAGCTGCGCGAAGAGCTGCGCGCCGAGATCGCCTCGCTCAGGTCGCGCCTGGGCACGACGATGGTCTACGTCACCCACGATCAGTCGGAAGCGCTCGGGCTGGCAGACCGCGTGGCAGTGATGAACCAAGGAATCCTCGAACAGGTCGCCGCGCCCCACGTCCTCTATGGCGAGCCGGCGACACCCTTCGTGGCGCGCTTCGTCGGCGGCGCCAACGTGCTCGAAGGCACCAGCGACGGATCCTCGGTGCGGTTCGCAGACACGACGCTTTCGTGCGAGCCGCCCCTGACGTTGCCGATTGGCCGGGGCCAGCTGGTGGTTCGCCCCGAAGATCTCGCGCTTGAGGCGGGAGCAGGGCCGCTGTTGACCGCGCGTCTCTTCCTCGGCGGCGCAACCGAGTACCACTTCGCCCTCGCAGAGCATTCGCTAAAGGCGCTCGGCCCCGCAGATGCGACGCTGAAAATAGGATCCCCGGTGCGGGTAACCCTGCGCCGCGCACGGTGGTTTCCGCTATAGGAAGCTAAAATGCCTGCCCCTGTCAGCTACCGCGTCTCGATGCCGCGCCCGCACTCGCATTTGTTCGAAGTTCAGGCCCACTTCCCCGCGTCAGGCGAAGAGCCCGTCGTCGCGCTCCCGGTGTGGACTCCTGGCAGCTACCTGGTGCGCGAATACGCCCGCCATGTCCAAGAGCTGCAGGTGCTGTCGATCACCGACCAACCCATTGCGTTCGAGCGACTCGACAAACGCAGCCTGAAGGTCAAGGCCGGTAACAAGCCCTTTCGACTTCACTACAAGGTCTACGCGAATGAGCTGACCGTACGCACCAGCCATCTCGACGGCTCGCACGCGTACTTCAACGGCGCGACCCTCTTCTATTACAGCGAGCAGTTGCGCGATCGGGAACACCGGGTCGCGGTCCACGTTCCACTCAATTGGAAGGTGACCTGCCCGCTGCCGCAGCAGGGGCTCGACTTCATCGCTGAAGACTACGACACGCTCGTCGACTCGCCCTTCGAGGCGGGGACGCATACCGCGATCGCCTTTACCGCCGCGAACGTGCCCCACGAAGTGGTGCTGTGGGGCGAGCCTCAACTGGATGAAACGAAGCTCACCAGCGATCTGACCAAGATCATCGAGGCTGAGGCAGCTCTGTTCGGCGGGCTGCCGATGTCGCGCTATGTGTTTTTCATCTACGGCACGGACAAGGGCCGCGGCGGCCTTGAGCACAAAGCCTCGACTGCGCTGTTGTTTCCCCGCACCGGGTTCAACAGCGCCAAGGGCTGGGAAGACTTCCTCACGCTTGCCGCGCATGAGTACTTTCATCTGTGGAACGTCAAGCGCGTGAAGCCCCGCGCCCTGGTCCCGTTCAACTACGCGCAAGAGAACTACACCCAGCTGTTGTGGGCTTTCGAGGGAGGCACCTCGTACTACGACAACTTGATCGTCCGTCGTGCGGGGCTCATGGGGGCCGCGCGGTACCTCACCCGCTTCGGCGAATCGCTGACGGGGTTGCATTCGACACCCGGTCGCAAAGTTCAACCGCTGGCCGACGCGTCGTATCTTTCGTGGATCAAGCACTACCGACCCGACGAGAACACTCCGAACACCTCCATCAGCTATTATCTCAAGGGCGAGATCGTC
>JANOHG010001258.1:0-5833 GCA_031406375.1 Archangiaceae bacterium
ACTGATCAACTACTTTGGATCGCACCCGGTCCACGCCGACGATCTGATGAGTCCGAATTTCGGGTCGAATGACTGAGTGAAGGGCTGTCTTCTTCAGTGGCCCGCGGTGGTCAGTCTTTCACGCGGAAGATGCCGCCGAACGGGTGCCCACCATACACTTGACCGTCGGGCTGAACGTCAAGGTCAGTGCCCTTGAGAATCGCGAACTGCCGCGTTGTTTCGTTGAAAATCCACCGATGGCGTTGCACTCCGCCGGCAAGATCTCCCAGTTTTCCGGCGCCGAAGGACGAATCGACTTCGAGCAAGCGAAGCGAATGCCCAGGCAATGCGAAGGGCACGCCTAAGTCCAAGGGGTCGACCCATTGGGCCGCTTCTTTCGTGCTGACCGCCCGTTGATTTCGGACGAGGACGACATGCCCGGCCCCGTCGGGGTCGTCGGCCAGAACAATTACATCGCCGGGGCGGGCGTTCTTCGGATCGCCGATATTCTTGAAGCGCGGGTTGCCCTGCAAGTACTGCATGTTTTCGTTGGTGACCTTTGGATCGAGGCCCAACTTGCTGCGAGACGCGTTCTGCACCTCGACAAACGCGTTTTGGGTGTAGCCGCCACAGTCGAGCCCGATGCCATGGTCCCATTGCAGCATTCGCACCTGTTCCTCGGGCGTCTTCGCAGAATTGTTGCGGGCGACGGTGGCCGGCAGCTCGCCAAACTGAATCAGAGCCTGAGTGAGTTGCCGAATCTGCCCGAGACTCGCACGGCCATAGACGGCGAGGGTGATTGCCTTGCTGATCGCCGGGGTCAGCTGCTGATGCGCGGCGAACAGCTTTCGCAGGTGATCTCGGACCTGTGACGGGGTGGCGCCGTCGGAGTTTCCGAACATCGCTCCGCTCGAGCCAGCGGCGTGCCGGAAGTGCGGAGCGGCGCGGGTCTGACTGCCATCGGGCAACACATACGACTGCTTCGCGTTCTCAAAGACGTTGTCGACACGCTGGCGCATCATGACGTCACGCACCTGGTTCTGCGGGTCTGCCGAAGTTATCGCTCTGCCCAATTCCGTCACGAACGTCGCAAGCGCGACGTGGTCGGTCTGGCCGAGCGTCATCTCAACCAGGGCCCGCGTCTTCGCCGGTACGCCGACCTTCTTCATCGCGTCGAGCCACGTCTGGGCAACCGAAGGCGATACCGCGGGCTCGAAGCTCGACATCGGCGAGTGCCCACCGGGTTTGGGTCCGGGCAGACGCGACATGGGAACTGGTGGGCTTGCTGGGAGCGGGCGCGGGGTCGGTACCGGTCGCTGTGCGGTGATGGGAGCCATGCCGGAAGACAGAGCAACTCGAGGGCCAATCGACAGCCCACGACTCCACGGACGTTTGCGAGGGTGCAACGACGTGGGGGGCGAAGTTCGTCTGAGGCACGTCTGAGGCACGTCTGAGGCACGTCTGTCGCACGTCTGTCGCACGTCTGCGGCTGCAACAGGCCGCCATCGAACGATGGCAGCCCAAACACTCAGGCCGTCAAACAAGCGATCTTCAACATCTCGCAATCGTGCTGCCTCGAGGACAGTGCTTGGGCGCGCGCGCGTCGAGAGGTGAACAATCCACCGCCGTTGCCGTGCACTCTCGACACGAGACGAATCCCCAGTTCGCGCAGCCGGAATTTAGAGCGAGACACCGGTTGCCTCGGCGCCTGCCGCTGACGCAGAGTCCGCGACCTTGATGAAGCGTCTGCGTCTCGTGCAGCTTCCGGTGCCTCCGCCTGCCGCACTCGCTGCCACCGGCAACGTTCCTCTCGCCGCCGGATGCCTTGGGGTCGCGGCGCGGGTGCATGGGCTTGAGCAGCGCCTCACGATTGAAGTCGTCTCGCCGGCGATCACCGATTCCTACGGAGACACCCGCCTCGCCGAGCTGATCGCCCAAGACGAGCCGGAATTTCTCGGCCTCTCGCTGTACCTGTGGAACTCCGAGCGAAGCCTTCATCTGGCGCGAGAAGTGAAACGGCGTTCGCCGCGCACCACCGTCCTGATTGGAGGGCCAGAAGTCGGGGCCGACAATCCCTTCATTCTCGGTCAACAGGGGTTCGACGTCGCTGTCAGCGGCGAGGCAGAAGACACTTTCTGCGCGCTGATGGATCGCTTGATTGATGGGCGTGACGTCGCGGGAATGCCCAACGTCGCCGTGCGCACCCCGGCAGGGCTGTCACCCTTCGGGCCCCCAGCGAACGCCAACTTCGCGCTCACCCAGTACCCGTCCCCGTACCTCGAAGGCCTGGTGAGGGTGGATCCAGATCGTTCGACCTACGTCGAAACGGTGCGGGGGTGCCGTTCGCACTGCACGTTCTGCTTCTACCCGCGCAGCAGCAGCGTGCTTCGTGTCCTCGACGTCGACCGCAGCGCGCAGCTCGTCTCGACGCTACGGGCCAAGGGGGCTCGCGAAGTGGTGTTCCTCGATCCCACCTTCAACCACCGGCCCGACTTCGAGCTGTTGCTCGAAGCGCTCGCCCGTGCCAACCCCGATCGCGCGCTCTCGTTCTTCGCCGAGGTGCGTGCCGAAGGACTGACCCCCGCGCATGCAGCGCAGATGGCACGCGCCGGATTCACCAAGCTCGAAATCGGGCTGCAGTCGGTGAACCGCCAGACGCTCAAGCGGGTCAAGCGCGGTGGCAGCCCCGAGAAGGTCGCGGCCGCGGCGAAGATGCTCCACGATGTGGGCATTGAGCTGCTGGTCGACCTGATTGTCGGGCTGCCAGGAGACACCGCGGACGACGTGATGCGCGGCGTCGATTTCCTCAATGAACATCAGCTCGCGGACGAGGCGCAGGTGTTCGCGCTCTCGCTGCTGCCCGGCACTGCGATGCGAACCGATGCGCTGAAGGACGGCGTGGTGTTTGATCCCGCTCCGCCGTACCGGGTACTTCGAACGTCGACGATGGACTTCGACACGCTTCGATCGACGCTCGCGCGCGCGGAAGAGCGGCTTGATCGCCGACTCGACGAGCTGCCGCGGCCGCACCTGGTCGAACACTCTGCCCGGCTTGAGATGCCCGACGTATTTCGGGTCGACCTCGACGCTTCGCTGGCCGCGGCTCCCGGAGCGCAGCACGTGGCCCTCTGGTTCGACGCGGTGGATCTGTTTGCGCGCAAAGACGCCGTAGCGCGTGCGATCGATGCGCGTCTGGCGATTGATCCTTACGCGACGCTCGACGTGGTGTTGGTGGCGCGCCAACAGTTCCCGATCGACGTGATCGACGGGGTGCGCGCGCGGCTCGCGGCAGGAACTCCGTCGTACTTGTCTCGCACGCTCGCGCTTCGGGGCGAGGATCTTCAGCGCCGAATCACCGTCGTCATCCCCACCGACAGCCGCGTCACCACCGGGTGGATTGACGCGGTCCGCGACGTCGTCCCCGTATTCCGGGATCAAACGCTTCGCCAGGCGGCCGCCGACGCTTCTTCGCTGGGCGAGCAGCTGCCGAACGCACGAATCGTTGGCGAGGCGGTCGACGCTGCAAGCTGGACCCGACTTGCGCAAGATGCAGATCCAGCCGCGGTCGCGTTCGCAGATCGTCAGCTCGAGATCCGCTGGCTGCACCGACAGCTCGGGTTCGGCGACGCCGCCGCGGCCTGACCCCTACGGCGCTGGCGGCACCTCAACGGGCTTTCGGTCGAGGCCGAAGGGGAACCTCTCGCGACGCAGCGCCTCGAGCGCGCCGTCATCTGCCGGTGGTGCGGGGTCGTGGGCCGTGCGGATGATCGTACCCCCGCGTGAGGGAATCGCTCAGCGGAAGCGAAACTCGGCGACCTCGGTCTTCATCAGTTCGAGCACCTCGGGGGGTTGCGCAACTGGGCTGTCCGCCAGCGGCTCGGCGAGCTCGTGGCGGCTCGGGCGCCCGAACAGTCGGAAGCCGGCCGGCGCGCTCTTCGCGTCCCAGCGCCCCTGCCGGTTGTCGAGCTCGATCGCCTGAGTGGGATCCGCGGCCCATGCGTAGCGCTGCACTCCGTCGGCCGGCGCACCAACCTTCTCGTACGTGCGCCGCTCGACGAATTCGAGCTGCACTGGCAGCGGTGGCTCGGGCAGCTGGGCGGCGACGTCGGTGTTGGCGTCGGTGATGGACGAAGACCAGAGCACCCCATTCTTCGGAAACAACTCGATGCGCATCGCATCGCCCGTCAGCTTCGCAACGTTCTCGGGCCGCGTCGTCAGGTAGAGCCGAAACGGTGTCGCGGGCACCACTGTCGACGCGCCGATGTTCGGATCCGGCACGATCACCGGAGAGCGGACCTGGCGATCAAAGAAGTAGTTCGTCGCCTGGTGATTCAGAGTGTGGAAGTAGAAGAACTCGTCCTCCACCAGCCACACCGGATCGCGCGGATACACCGAGAACGTGCGGGCACTGAGCAGCACGATCGGCTCGTCGGGCTTCAATCTGTCAAGCGTCCAGCGGGCCATCGCCGCCATGAACGGCTTCGAATAGACGGGATCCCAGAACCGCTGCAGCTCGCGCGTGCCGAGCGTGATTGGCAGCACCAGCAGCCCGACCACCACCGCCAGCCCGACGCCCAGTCGCTTGCGCGCCGGCGAAGTAATCGCCTCGAAGAGCTGCTGCAGCCCCAGCGCCTGCAGGTACAGCAACGACGGCAGCATCGGCAGCAGGTAGCGCGCTTCCTTGTGAACCACCTTGAACGTCATCAGCCCGAAGAACACCGTGAACCACAGCACGTGCAGCACGTCTTCCGGCTTGCGCCGCAGCAACGCACGCAAAAGCCCCAGGCCGCCCACCACCACCAGCGGTGCACTCGACATCCGAACCATTCCCAGCACGTACTCGTCGCGGGGATCGGTGTGCGAGGCGCCAGCGCTTACCAGCCCCTGCTTCAATACCGGCAGCAGCTGAGTCCACGGGTCCACCGAGCCCTTGAACGCAACCGCGTAGACGCCGACGTGGACCAGGTAGAAGAGTACCAGCGACGCGCTGAACGCTATCAGCAGCCGGAAGTTGGTCAGCAGCGCGAGCAACCGGCGGCTTATCGAAGGCGCCGGCGGCGGCCCGGTCGGGATGAAGACCATCACCGCTTCGAAGAGCACGAGCGTAAGTCCGAGCAGGGAGGTCGGGTACTTGGTGAGGAACAGGCACGCGAGCCCGATTGCCAGCACCGCATAGTCCCGCGACCGGCCGGTGTCTCTGGCGCGCAGGTGAGCAAGCAGCGCCAAGGTCACGAACACCATCGACGGTACGTCGGCCATCGCGAACGGGCTGTAGTGGAGGAACAGCGGGTTGAGCACAAGCAACAGCACGCCCACCGCCGCCCAGATTTCGCCCAGCGATCGTTTGAACAGCTGGTACATCAGCCACGCCCCGCCGGCCGCGACCGCCACCATCAGCAGGTGGATCCCCACCAACGAGGTACCTTCGCCCGCAGCTTTGTACCCCCACAGCATCGGAGCGAGCAGCAGCGCCACCATCGGCGGCCGCACCGTCTCGTAGCCGACCTGCAGGTGGGTGATGTCCGCGCCGCTGAGGTACCGGGCGTTCGAGAGGAAGTCGTAGCCGTCCCAGTAATCGAGCGGGAGCTGGATCCCAACCCACGCCAGGATCGCGACAATCACGGCGACCGGCGCGAGCACCAGGTTTCGAATAAGAGACGACGGCAAGCGCCGGCAAGTAGCCCACGCGACAGGCGATGGCAAGATTCGTCACAGCACCGCAATCGGCGAGGCGCAAACGGCCTGACCCCTACGGCGCTGGCGGCGCGATCCACACCTGCTTCAAGAAGGCGACGTTCGCCAGGTCTGCGTCGTGGTGCTTGGTGAGGCCGGCGAGCAACCCGAGGGCCTGGAG
>JANOHG010001284.1:0-1185 GCA_031406375.1 Archangiaceae bacterium
TGAAAGTCGGCAAGTCGAGCCTCTTCGTCGCGTTGCTGGGAGTCGGGGCACCGTTCGCTCTGGGCTGGGTGGTCGGTGCTTGGCTGTTGCCCGACCATTCGGCCTACGTGCACGGCTTTCTGGGCGCGGCGCTCTGCGCGACCAGTGTCGGTATCACCGCCCGCGTTCTTAAGGACCTCGGCAAGTCGCAAACCAACGAAGCGCGAATCATTCTCGGGGCAGCCGTAATCGACGACGTGCTCGGGCTGGTCATCCTCGCGGTCGTGATTGGGTTGATCGCCGCCGCCGATGCCGGGCAGGCGATTTCGTACGTCGACTTCGCGGTTACGCTCGGCAAAGCCGCGGGGTTCCTGCTGGGCGCGTTGGTGCTGGGGCTTTGGTTGTCGCCCAGGCTGTTCGCGTTCGCCGCGCGGCTGCGCGCTTCGGGTGTGCTGCTCGCCGTTGCCCTCGCGTTCTGCTTTTCGCTGGCGTACCTCGCCAACCTCCTTGGACTTGCGCCGATAATCGGAGCCTTTGCGGCGGGTTTGATTCTCGAAGACGCCCACTACCGTGAGCTGCAGACCAGAGAACACCGCACGCTTGAGCAGCTGGTGTCACCCATCGCTTCGTTTCTGGTGCCAATCTTCTTCGTGTTGATGGGCGCCCGCACCGACCTTGCCAGCTTCTTCAAGTCCGGCGTGCTCACGCTCGCGGCCGCACTCATCGTCGTCGCGGTCACAGGCAAGTTGGTGGCCGGCTTCGGAGCTGTCGGCAACCAGGTCGACCGACTCAGCGTCGGCATCGGGATGATTCCCCGCGGCGAGGTTGGGCTCATCTTCGCCAACATCGGCTTGACGCTGAAGGTGAAAGGCGAGTTGATAATCGATGAGGCGACCTTCGCGGCGTTGGTGGTGATGGTGGTGGTGACGACGATGGTGACTCCTCCGACTTTGAAGTGGAGTCTGGGCCGCCAATGAGCTTTCCCGACCGCTTGCGCATTCACTGCACCCGATCGCCGCGCAGCGTCCTGTATGACGAAGACGCGGCGGTGTTTCTCGACATCGCGTCCGGCAAGACACTGGCCCTGCCCGACGCGAAGATTCATTCGCTCGAAGAGCGCACCGACAACAAAACCTTTCGGCCCTATGTCGAGCTGCTTCTCGACGACGGCCGGCTGCTTGCGCTCACCGACGCGGGGCTCGCGTT
>JANOHG010001285.1:0-2436 GCA_031406375.1 Archangiaceae bacterium
CCCACCACCGCTGTCGCCAGGCCTGCAGCTGCTGCGCCCGAGACGCCAAGGCGTTCGAACTCGGTGCCAAACGCGAGAGCGGTCGCGGGCCCACCGGTGAGCGCGACGCTGCCGGTCGCGACGCCGAGCAGCGGGTGAAGACCAAAAAGCTGCGCAAGGCCAACGCCGAGGGCGTTTTGCGCGACGGCGCCGAAGGTCGCGAGGGCGAGAAAGATGACCACGTCTCGGCCGCCGCGCCGCAGCAGCGCAAGTCGCGCGCCGAAGCCCACCGTCGTGAAGAAGGCAATCATCGCGAGGTCGCGCAAGCTCGTGTCGAGCTGGAAATTGAAGAGGCGATCTCGCATCGCCCACTGCACCACCGCGAGGATGAAGCCGCCGACAATGGGGCTTGGCACATTGAAGCGCTGCAGCAGCTTCACGCGCTCGACTACCCAGCGGCCGAGAATGACGCCCACGCCTGCGAGGGCGAGAACCTGTATGGCATTGACGGGCAACGTCGTCATGCGCACGCAACTACCCTCTTTTCGAGGGCGTGGCGCGCCCCCTTTTTAGCGCGCGCGCGCGACGATGGGCGACAGTCGCAGCACCACCGCCAGCGCGGCGACGGGCCACAGCTAAATCAACAGCCGGTTCACCAGCGTGGCTTCCATCGAAGCCAAGTGTGCCGCGATTCGCCCACCGCAGAAAAGAGGTAACGCTCTGGCGCTGGTCTAAGCCGTTTCAGCGGGCGGACGCGAGATCCACGCCGCGATGAAGAGGTCAATCTCTCCGCGCATCACGTCCTTCACCCGCGGCGTCGCCTCACCCGTGCGTGGGTCCTCGACCCTGGCACTGCGCCCGACGTAGTAGCGGCGCACTTCGCCTCCAGGCTCGCCCTGCCCATCGACCAGCGCGGCGATCAACCGTTTGAGCTCCGAGCGCTCGCCCGTGCCTGACAGTTTGAGCTCGCGGCCCTTGCTTTCGTCGCGCGCGTTCGCCTCACAAGCAAGCTTCTCGGCGAACCGCCCCTGCCGGCGCTTCACTTCGCGCAGCTCGATGTCGATGCCATCGCTGATCAACACCGCCGGCTTGAACAGGCGCACATAGCCACCCACCCGTTGGTCACCCTCAATCCGACGATGAAGTCCCTTCTCACTCGAGAGAAACCCGAAGACTCCCGGCCCCGCGATGTGCAGCACCGCACGCGCGGGCGCTTCTCCTTCCGCGACGACCTTCGCTTCGTAGCGCCGCTTCTGCGCCCAGCCCAGATACAGGTGCACCAGCTCGCCCACCCATGCTTCGCCCGCAGTCCCCACCGCGGCCGCGCTTACATCGAGCCACGCTTCGTCGACGTCTCCTGCGGTGCCGGACGCGAGTCGCGCTTCGGCCAGCTGCACTTCGCGGCCTGCTTCCTCGAGCGCTTGCACCGCCGCCGCCAGCTGCCCATCGGCCTTCGCTTCGCGCGCGCGACGGCGCGCCACACTGCAGACTTCTCGCAGCCGATCAAGCTCACTGAGCTGGGCTTCGATGGCTCGGTACCCACGAAGCGACGTGGCGGCCTTCTCACCGTCGTCCCAGAAGCTGGGCGCCTGAGACGCCGCGAGCAATTCACGCCGACGCGCCTCGAGTTCCGGCCGCCCGAACGCGCTGCCCACCGCCGCGGCACGACCGACGAGCGCTTCCGCGGCACCAACCAACGCTGCGCGGTCGAGCTTGCGTTTGGCGAGCTGGCCACTGGCGGCCGGCAGGTGAACCTGAGCGAGTCCGTCTTTGCTGCTCTTCGCTTTCGGTTCAGCGATTGCGTGCACCCGACCTTTGTGCGCCACCACCTTCACCGGCGTTCCGGGCGGCAGCGGGGTGCGGGCGATCTCGACCGCGAGGGCTGAGGTCAGCGATTTCTCAATCTCGCGCTGCAGGTACCGCGCCCCGTGCGACGGCGAGTAGCCTTTTTCGACGAGCAAATCGACGACCTCTGGAGCGACCTCGACATCGAGCCCTCGTGCGCGAATGCCCTCGCGTTCGAGAACCCGCCCCACTTCGCGCTGAGCAATGCGTCGAATCTCGACCCGGCCGAGGGGGCGGAAGTGGCAGATGCCGTCGAAGCGGTTGAGAAATTCCGCGCGAAAGGTGGCGGCGATGCGGCGATCCACCTCGGCGATAATCTCGTCATCGCTGCGCCGGCCCGAAAAGCCCATTCCCGGCTCACGGTGCACTTCGGCGCCAACGTTGCTCGTCGCGACAATCAACGTGCTGTTGCAAGCGACGGTCTCGCCCGCGGCGTTGATGAACTGCCCTTCATCGAAGAGCTGAAGAAAACGATCGTGGCACTTGGCGTTCGCCTTCTCGAACTCGTCGAGCAGCAACACGGTGAAGACTTTTCCATCGACCAGCTTGGTGAGCTCGCCCCGCTTGCCATCCCACGTCTGCGCCCAGGCGTTTCCGAACAACACCGCCTCG
>JANOHG010001289.1:0-3838 GCA_031406375.1 Archangiaceae bacterium
CGTTGAGGGTGCTGTTGCCTGTCTTCTTCGTCCGGTAGTAACGGCGCCGGTAGAGACCCACCAGCTCGACGCTGCGAGGCGCCATGAAGGGGTTCGTATCGCCAGACGCCTGCGCGTACACGCGGCGCTCGCTGGTGCGCAGCTGCTGGGCGGTAATCGCGATCAACGAACCGGCGACCATGTCGACCGGAATCATGTCGAGCACTGCCTTGTCACTCGCAGGCAGAGCGCGCTGACCCTTGAGACAGGCGAAACAAATCGGCGCCGATGTCGTGAACCCTTCGTTCCACCCCGGGAATGGGTAATGAAGCGCGCTCTCGACAATCGAGGGCCGAACGATTGCGTACCGAAGGCCCGGCGTCGACGCGATGACCTGTTCGCCCAGCGCCTTGGTGTACGTATAGGTGTTGGGCCAGCCCCAGTGTTTGGCGCGTTCCATCCCCGCTTCGGTGAGCTTGAGCGTCGTCCAGAGCCTTCGTTCGCGGCCGACCGCGAGACGCAGGGTCTTCTCGTCGTTGAAGTCGCGGCCTTCTTCCTTCAGCCGAGTCAGCGCCTTCTCGCGAAAAATCGACCCCAGCGCCTTGTCGTCAGATTGCTCGCGGAGGCGTGCGACGATTTTCCCGCAGTCCTTCAGTTCCTGTTCGAGTGAGAAGTCGCGACCGCCGAGCTCTTCCTTGCGCGGGAAGTACCCAATCACTTCCTCGTCCTCGAAGATCAGCCCCGAACGGTTGCCCGCGACGAACGAGGTCGACATGTGAACCAACGGCACGTCGTAGTGAAGGCAAGCGTCCACGAGGTGCTTGAGCCCGTGGGTGTTGACGTTGAGGCCGACTTCGAGTGACGGGTTGAAGCTGACCAGGCCCGCGCAGTTGATGACCACGTCGAGCTCGCCTTTGAGCGCGCGCGCGGGGACCTCTTCCATTCCCATCCACGGGTCGGTGATGTCGCCATCGAGAATGACGCACTTGCTTCGCAACCAGGTGACAGCGCCCTCTTCGCCGTACTTCTCGCGAATGGGAAGAAAGGGCTCACTGGGAACCACCTTGTCGAAGAAGCGCACTTCGGCGTTCTTGCTGCTGCCCTTGCGGACAAGGACGTAGACCTTCTTTAGCTGCTCGCCATACCGGTGCAGCAGCATCGACAGCGACACCTTGCCCACGAAGCCGGTGGCGCCTGCGAAAAGCACGCGTTTGCCAGTGAGGATTGCTGTGACATCGAGGGGGCCCAACGGGGTTACGGCCATAGCGATGCTCTAGCCGCCACAGAGCGGGAAATCCAGCCGTCGCGCGAAATGCGTGTCGCGCGCAACTTTCACGCCGACTCAAGCGCTCGGGCCCCCAGGCCACCTCGCCGACGCTTGGTGCTCGAGGCCCTTTCCGACAGTTCTTCGTGACTCGTTGACAGGCGCCGCTTGCGGTCGTTTCCTCTGGACATGATTTTCAGCCGTCTCTGAATATGGCCCACCACGACGACCTTCAAACGGGCAACCTGGGAAAGTACCGGATCCTCACCCGCCTCTCGGTGGGAGGCATGGCCGAGGTTTTCCTCACGTCAGGGCCCACTCCCACCGGTGAGCAGCGGCTGGTCACCGTGAAACGAATTCTGCCCGAGCTGCGCGAGCGCGACGAGTTCGTTCACATGTTCCTCGACGAAGCGCGGATCAGCGCGTCGCTTGCGCACCTCAACATCGCGCAGGTTTACGAGTTGGGCCACGAGCGCGACGAGCTGTACATCGCGATGGAGTTCATCGCCGGCCAAAGCCTCGCGTCAATCTTGCGACGCTGCAAGCGACTGCGCCGCCCGGTGCCATTGGGCTTCACCGCAATGGTAGGGCGTGACCTGTGCAAAGCGCTCGACTGTGCCCACAACTTTGTTCAACGCACGGGCGAGCTGGCGCCCATCATCCACCGCGACGTTTCGCCAACGAACGTGATGGTCACCTACGACGGCCAGGTGAAGGTGATCGACTTCGGCGTGGCGAAGGCAGCCGGCAGCCTCTCGCGCACGGCAACCGGCACCATCAAGGGAAGCCGAGGCTATATGTCGCCCGAGCAGGCGCGTGGCGCTCCGCTTGACGCACGCTCGGATATTTTCGCCGCCGGCATCGTGTTGCATGAGCTGCTCACCGGCCAACCGCTGTTCTTGCGCGACTCTGAGTTGCTGACTTTCCGCGGAGTGCTGCGCGACGAGATCCCCACCGCGCTCTCGCTCAACCCCGGCGTGCCGCGGGCTCTGTCGGAAGTGGTCGCCACCGCATTGAATCGAAGCGTCGCGGCGCGGTTTCCCAGCGCGCTCGAAATGGCGCGCGCGATTTCGAACGCGATTCCAGCGCTGATCTCGACCACCGACGAAGCCGCCAAGTTCATGAAGGAGCTCTTCGCCGATGAAATGAGCCAGACCCAGACGTTGGTGGCGACACAGCAGGGAAGCGCCGAGTTGCTGAAGGATTCGACCCGTGACCTGGGCGTACCTCGGCACGGAGGCACGAACGTCTACGGCCCGCTTCCAACCGGGGTCATTCGTCTGGAAGAAGTGGAGGAAGCGCCGCAGCGAGAAGCGGCCGCGACCGAAGCCGAAGAGCCCGAACTCGTGGTTGAAGGCGCGACGGTATTGTCGGTGGACGACTCGGAGATAAGTCGCGACTTCATCGAGGCGCACCTTGAGAGCTCGGGGTTCCCGGTGCTGCACTGTGCGTCAGCGAATGAAGCGCTGAAACTCATCGAAGAACGTCTGCCGGATCTGATCCTGCTCGACGTGGTGATGCCCGGCGTCAACGGCTTCGAGTTGTGCCGCATGCTGCGCGAGCGCTGCACTCAACGGCCGTTCTTGCCGATTCTCTTTCTGACGTCGGTCAGCTCGTTCGAACAACGCCTCGAAGGGCTCGCCGCGGGAGGCGACGACTTCATCATCAAGCCGTATCAGCCGACGGAAATGATCGGCCTGATTCGTGCGCACCTTCGGCGCGCGGCGTTTCTCGAGAAGCAGCGATCGCGCGCGGCACACGCGAAGCGAAAGTGACGCCACGCCCGCCGTAGCCTCAGGTTGACTGCCACCTTGAAGAACACGCTCCGTTCATCGACCAAGGCACAAGGAGTGCGCGCCCAAATACGCTTGGCCGATTTCCCTTCGGGGTGAGCTCTTCTTACGCCTTCTCGACTCTTCCATCGGCGTGCCGCGCATATCGTCCGGTCTCACGTGGATGCACCGGCCCATGGCTTGGCCAGGGCCAACCGCCAAAGCGCGTGCGCTCGTAGTCCGCAAACGCCTGCTCGAGCTCTTCGCGGGTGCTCATCACGAACGGGCCGTAATGGGCGACCTTTTCGCCAATCGGCCGGCCCTGCAGCATCAGCAGCTCGGTGTCGGTTGTGGCAGCCAACTCGGGCGCAGCGTTAGATCGAACAGTCACCGACACGCGCGAGCCGACCAATCTGCGTCCGATCGTCAGCCCTTCGCCGCGGAAAACGTAGAGCACCCGGTTCAACCCTGCGACTGCGGCCGGAAGCTGCCAGCTCGAACCGGCCGCCATTTTGATCGACCAGATCGCGACTTCGGACTGCGCCCGCGACGCCCATGAATGTGGCGGTGGCTTCGGCGCGATCGCCTTGTCTAGCTTGCCGGCGATGACCGTGACCTCAACTTTACCGCGCGCGCCGGCTGAGACGACGGGGACCCTGTCATTCCAGAACATCGAGAAGTTCGGTTCGACGAGCTTGTCGGCATGGGGAAGATTGAGCCAAATCTGAAACAGCTCGACTGGATTTCCCGCCTTGCGATCGACAAGTGGAAACATCTCGGAATGGACGATGCCTTTGCCTGCCGTCATCCACTGCACATCGCC
>JANOHG010001314.1:0-1712 GCA_031406375.1 Archangiaceae bacterium
GAGCAGCAGCGAGGCGGCCAGGATCCCGATCGCCCACTCGACATGATCGACCGGCTCGGGGTTGCCGAGCTTGTGGATGCCCTCGTAGATCGAGAACACCCCGCCGCCGGTGAAGAGCAGCAGCGCGACCATGAACGACCAGAAGTAGACGTTGCGCCCGTAACCCAGCGGATGCGTCGCGTCGGCTGGGCGCCGGCCCTCTTTGACCCCCCGCAGCAGCAACAGCTGGTTGCCGCAATCGGCGGCCGAGTGAATTGCTTCCGCCAACATCGCGCCTGACCCGGTGAAGAATGCGGCCACACCCTTCGCGCTGGCGATCAACGAATTCACAATCAAGCTCTGGATGATGTGCCCGGTGCCGCCGTCTCTTCCGCTCATCGAATCGCCTCACCCATGAAGGCGATTCGTACTCCGAAATCAGCGGAAATAGCTCTTCGAGATGTCGACCGAATAGCGCAGCTCGACGCTGGGTGACGACGCCACCACCAGGTATTGGCGAAACTTGAGCTCACGGCCGGGCAGCTGCCCTTCCTCCGTGGGAACATCTCCCTCGCCTTCTTCCAGACTGCCGCCCACGCGCCGGTACTCGAAGACCGTCGGAAGATAGGCGCGCAGCGTCACTACGTCCGTTTGCCAGCTCGAGCTCGGCAGCGCGACCCGAAGCGAGCCCGCGAGGTGGAAGACGCCGATGTGCTCCGCCAGCCGCAGCTCGAGGGTGCCCTCGGTTTGCCCAAGTCGAACCGGAGCGACCTGCAGCTTCAACATCCCGCTCTTCACGTCTACCGGCAGCTCGTGACCATTCACCCGCACCGACTCGAGCTGCTGACCGTCGGGCACGGTCACCTCGAAGGGTTGTGGACGATCCAGCCGCAGCTGGTACGACAGCCGCGTCGTCACCCGCCCTTCGAGCGTCGTCACCCAGCTGGCGGAAAGCTTCAAGATCCGCGGCTCAAGAGGTGGAGGAGGCTCGCGCTTCTCGGCTTGCGCGACATGGGTCCGCGTGCGCCACCGCACGGTGTAGCGGCCATCGACCGGGAACACCTCGGTGGGTCCTTGCAGCTCGAAGATTCCGGCGTCTGCTTCGAGCGTGAGAGGGACGACGAGCGCCGAGGGAGGAACGCTCAGGCTCGCCGACCGCGCGACTGAATCGACCCGCGCGCGCAGCAACAGTCGAACCTCGAAGGTATAGCGCCCCGCCTTCGCGCTCAGAAACACCAACTGACCTCCGCGTGCTGCGAGCGTCGCACCGGCGGGAGCGTTCAGTTGTTGCACGACGACATCTGCCCCCAATCGAAGCAGCGCAAGCTCACACCACGTCTGGTCTGCGAGGACTTCGACGACAAAGTTGGCCTCGACCATCAGCCCGTCTTGGCCAGGTCTGCCCTTGAGCGCCTGGTGCACCAGCACTACATCCACCGGAGGCCTCTGCGCGCGAACTTCCTTCGCCGGGTTCAGCAACGGCAACGCGTCCACGAGCGGAAGCGTCACCGTAGCGTTCGCCGAGGAGGTCGGGCTGGTGGCAAACAGGGTCAGCATCACCATCGCAGCAATCATGACTGGGCTCCTTGCGGCTTGGGGTTGAGCAGCGCTCGCATGTTTGGTTTGAGCGAGAGGTGGAGTGCAGCGATCAACGCCGAGAGCAACTCGAGCGTGTAGATGAGCCCGGTGTAATGCGGTGCATTGTCATTGATCTGCACATTTGGTTGTTGTTG
>JANOHG010001316.1:0-2457 GCA_031406375.1 Archangiaceae bacterium
GTGGGGGGGGTGGTGGGGGGGGGGGGGGTGGGGGGGGTGGGGGGGGTGGTGCGGGTGGTGCGGGTGGTGCGGGTGGTGCGGGTGGTGGCGGGCTGCCGCAAAGCTCCGCGTGCTCAGCGGGCATTCAATGTCAGAGCGGACATTGCGTGGACACGCGCTGTTGCGACACTGCGTGCACGGCTGCGTGTGACTTCTGCAATCTCGCTGGCAGCGAAGGCATTTGCGCGGTGGCTCCCCTTGGGCACACTCCGTCGGTTGCCTGTTCCGGAGGCTTCGCCTGTAACGGTGCCAGCAAAGACTGTGCTTCGACGTGCGACTCGGACGCGGGTTGCGTTGCCGCACAATGCCAGACCACCGTGTGCATTCCCAAACTCATCACACTGAAAGACGACTTCAATTCGGGTGGTTTTGACGCGGCGGTGTGGGGCGGCGTTGATAACAACTGTTCGGTGGTGAACGGGCAACTGCAGATCACGACCCGAATCGGATCAACGAACTACGACACGATCACAACAGCCCGCAGGTATGACTTCACCGACTCAGAGCTGCGGGTCGAGCTGGTCAATCCTGGCAACCAGTCGCTCGGCACAATGGAGGCTGTTGTCGTAGTTTGCGACGTTGACGCGGGTAATCGCTGTCTTTCAATCATCGCGGGCAACAACCAGGTGATGATCGAGCGCAACACTGCGGGCATGTTCAGCCCAATCGTAGGCCCGTTTCCAGTTACCAGCCTTGGTCGCTATCGGATGCGGGAATCCGCCGCGACCCTCTACCTCGAGGTCGAGAACGACGCAGGCGTGTATGTGGGCCTCGGCTCTACCCCGACGCCTGATCGGAACCTGATGCGAGACGTAAGGGTTTCGATAGGCGCTGGCACGTTCACACCTGAGTCGACCGCCACCACTGTTGTCTGGGACAACGTTAACGCTCCGTAGCCTAGACAGCCCGGAAGTCCGTGCATGGCTGGGCCGCCGATTCCAGCCCCGCTTGCTTCGTTGAGCCTCGCCATCCGGGTGGCTCGACGGCCGATCCCCGCACGGACTTCCGGGCTCTCTAGTCGACTGCGAACGTCATCCGCGCCGCTCGCAACCGTTCAAGCATGCGTGCTCCCATCGTCGATGCGGGGGTGCCGATTCCTCCTGGAGCATCGAGCTTCGGGCCGTCGACTGCGAGGCACACCGCAGCCTCACCGAGCATCTTCGAAGTCTCACCGTATCCTGGATCCTGCTCGCCCTTCACGAGGCCACGCAGCGTCACTGGTTGCCCCGCAGAGTCTCGACCGGTGCCGATAAGGCGCACCGTGAAGTGGCCATTTTCCCGCTTCTCCTTCGTCGGCCCCTCACCCGGCTTCGGCAGCACCTTGTGCTTCAGGAGTTCGCGGGTGGGCTTCACCGCCATCGCACCCATGAATCCCGCGAGTGCGGAGGTAACGCTCGCGGCAATCATCAACCCCTTCGGACCTTTTCCGAAGCTCATCGCCTCCGAGTACTGAAAATCGCGCCCGTACGCGTAGTCGAGAAGCGCGTTGGTGCGACGCACGACGCGGGTGTTGATCGCCGCCATGATGAACGGCCCTGTCCACATGCCGAGTGCGGAGTCGTATCGCACACCTCGCTGATCAGGCCCATCGGGTCCCTGTCGTTCGCCCTCGGGGTTCAGCGCGTAGGGATCCGCAAGGATCCGCCCGGTATCGCGGTTGGCTTTCGCCTCTTCGACAATGTTCAACAAGCTCGCGACGGTGCCACCTGAAAAACCGCCGCTGCTTTCGCCACAGAAGAATCGCACCTGGTGGAGCCGGCCCCCGTGCCGTGTCTTCATCGCTTCCTGCATCATCCAAGTGCCAATGTCGGAAGGAATCGAGTCGAAGCCGCAGCAGTGAACGATGCGCGCGCCCGTGCGCCCCGCTTCTGCGTGGTGGGCATCGATCGTGCGACGCACGAACTGCGTCTCGCCGGTTAAGTCACAATAGTCGGTGCCCTTTGCGACACACGCAGCAACGAGTTCTGCCCCATACTTCGCATACGGGCCAACGGTGGTGCAGACGACGCCCGCATCGGTCGCGATCGCCTCGAGTGCCTGGCGATCATGGCTGTCGCCGATCAATATCGGAAGGTCCGTCGCCGCAGCATCGATTGCGCCCAATTCCCTGCGCACCACTTCGAGCTTGGCGCGGTCGCGGCCAGCAAGGGCGAGCCTCAGGTCGGTCTTTGCATAGGTGCGAATGAGGTACTCAGCCACCAGCTTCCCGGTGAAACCGCTCGCCCCGAAGAGGACGATGTCATGCTTGCGAGCGCGATCGCGCCGCCGCGCTACAAGGGTCGTGTCAGCCATCGCTCCCTCGTAGAACGAACGACGGCGACATGCACCCGCTGCCTTTCGCTAAGGACCTACGCAACCCACCCGCGCGAGGTGACCAGTTTCGAATCAAAGGTACTCGTTCCGTACTCGACGCCTATC
>JANOHG010001327.1:0-1265 GCA_031406375.1 Archangiaceae bacterium
GTCGTACGAAGTCTTCGGTGGGAATGAGAGGCCCCTCGAGCGCGTGGGGGAAACAGACCCAGATGGAACCGGTGACAGCCATCCCGCGAGCGAGGCTGGGAAGCTTCTCGACGAGCTCGACCTTCTTGGCAGTAAACAAGATGGTGACGTCGAGCCCGGTGCGCGCCGAATCGAGCAATTCAGCACCGTCGGGCAAAGGCAGTAGGACTTCGAGAAAGCCTTCTGGAGCGTTGATGACCCAGACGTGCATCCCCGGACGAATGCCCAGGAGCGACGGCAGCGGTGCAAGGAGGTAGGGTCCTCCGAAGCTCATCGCGTCACCTCGAATGAAGCGAACTCTTTGGACCTGCTCTGTTCATCCGTAAGGGTCACTGACGCAACCTCGGCGTGCTCGGGTCCGTTGTGGCACCAACGAACGAATTGGTCGACGTCATCTGGAGAACCCTGTGCGACGGCCTCGACATCTCCGTCGTCGAGGTTACGAATCCAGCCACTCACGCTTAGACGCACGGCCACATCTCGAGCGCAGGCGCGGAAAGAAACGCCTTGCACCAGTCCGTGAATGCGAAGATGAACGCGGCGGAGGCTCACTTTTGAAGCCGCGACTTACCACGACACAAAGCGTGGACGAAGAGGCGCTGGGCGAGCGCTTCGAAACGAGCGCTCGACGTCAGAAGGGCATCTATTTTACGCCGTCATGGTTGGTGCAGCGGGTGCTTGCCGCCGTCGCTCCGTTCGTACCGCCCCAAGGTCCGTTGGCGCTCGTGGATCCCGCCTGCGGTGCGGGCGCCTTTCTGTGCGCAGCGGCCGAGAAGTTCCCCCACGCCAGCGTCTTCGGGTGTGAGCTTGAGCCCAGTTCTGCCGCTGAGTGCCGCGCCCGGTTGCCCAAAGCGCAGGTGGTGGAAGGCGACGCACTGCGAGGTTCCACCTTGCCGAACCTGCTCAACGAGGTTGCCGCAGGCGCCTTCGAATTGTGGCTGGGCAACCCGCCCTACAACGGGCGCTCGGCGTTACTCGACGATCCGCAGGCGTTCGGCCGCATGCAGAAGCTCTTGCTGCCCGAAGCGCGCCTTTCGAAGGGCTTGAGTCTCAGGGACGACTTCGCCTACTTCATGCTCGTGGCAGCCGAGCATCTGGCAACCCGCACCGGAGCGCTCGCATTCGTCACCAGCGCGAGCTTGATTGACGCGTTTCTATACGCGCCGCTAAGACACACGCTGTTGTCGCGGCTGTGTCTGCGCGAAGTGGTGGACCTGCTCAACGGG
>JANOHG010001333.1:0-10309 GCA_031406375.1 Archangiaceae bacterium
CGTTGAAGCTGATGGCGCTGAGCGCATCGGGGTTCGCTGTACCCGACAAGTCGGCCGTCACCACGCCCCCCCCTCCGAATAAGGGGTCGAGCATGCCGGAGCCGGTGTAACGAAGAACGAGCGAGTCGTTATCGGTCGAACCCACGACGACGATGTCGCCTGTATTGGGGTTGACGGCCACGGAATTGGCCATGTCAGCCACACCTGCGGTGCCGAAAGAGACCTTGCCGCCGGCACCAAAGGTGACGTCGAGCGCGCCCGCGGCAGTGAGCGCCATGATGGTGATGTCGGCATTGGTGCCGGTGCCCGTGGTGCCGACGAGAATCATGCCGCCGTTGGCGCGCACCGCCATGTCGGTGAGAACGTCTTCGGCGTTGCCACTCGAATCAAACTGCACGAACCCGTTGGTGCCGAACGTGGTGTCCACCGCGCCGGCCGAAGTCACGCCCAGGACGGTGAAGTCTTTGCTGGCGGCGCCTTGGGCGTCAGCAGCCACCAGGTAGGCCCCGGAAGGAAGACGGTGCACCGCGCGAGCTTGTTCGTACTCAGCGCCACGCGGGAGAATCAAATGCCCTGAAACGCCGAAGCCGGTGTCCAAGGCGCCACTTGCATTCAGGCGAGAGATGGCAATGTCGGAGTTGGCGACTGCCCCTGTAGAATGGCGGCCCACCCAGGTCGTTGAGTCGTCGGGATTCACGACGCCTCTGAACCATTCTTGTCGCCCAGTGACCGCTTGATAGAAGCTGCCGGTGGCATTGAAGGTGAGGTCGAGCGTGCCCGAGGTCACGCAGTTCACCTGCACGTTGGTCACGGGCGCGCTGGCGGTGCCCGAGCCGTTGACAATGGCGCATGAGCCGTTGGTAGGCGGCACGAACAGCGTGACGGCATAAGCGGTGGCCGGGGTGCTGAAGCTGAAAGCGCCGTTCGCGTTGAGGCTCAGGTCGTCAGCGCCGTTGTTCCGCAAGACCAGCGACTGGCCCGCGCCCAAGCCAGAAAGCATGCCGGAGATTTGGAATCCCACTGGGCCGCAGGCGATGTTGACGTTGCTGACATCGGCGGAAGCCGTGCCCGAAGCATTCGAGACCACGCAGTTCTGCATCACGGGCTGGGTTTGAACGGTGACGGCGAAGGCTCCGGGCACACGGGTGGTGAACACGTACGCGCTGTTGGCCGCGAGGGTCAGGTCGTCTGCGCCGTTGTTGCGAATGACTAAGGTATTGCCAGCGCCCAAGCCGGAGACCATCCCGCCGATGGAATGAGTGGGCACACAGTTCACGGTGAGGGTCACATTGGCCGCAGCGGTGCCGATGCCCCCAACGAGGGCGCAGAAGCCATTGGCGGGCTGGTTGGTGACACTGACCAAGTACGCGCTAACGACGCGTGTGGGGAAGGCGACCGTGCCGTCGCTGGAAACGGTCAGGGTGTCGCTGTTGGTCGCGTTGGTGAAGGTGACGTTGCCACCGACGCGCAGGCCGGAGACCGCGACGCTCAACACGTGGCTGGTCTTGCAAATGAGGTTGTCACACGCGAGGCCGGTGGCGCAGTCGAGGGCGGTGACGCAGGCCTTGCTGGCCGCGCAGCGCGCCGCGCAGGTGCCGCCACAGTCGACGTCGGTTTCGTCGCCGGTCTTGGCTTCGTCTTCACAGGTGGTGGCCACGCACTTCTTGGCCACGGCAGAGCAAACGGAGGTCACACAGTCGCTGCCGGCCTTGCAGCTCAAGCCGGTGCTGCACTTCAAATCGCAGGTGCCGCCGCAGTCGACGTCAGATTCCATGCCAGACTTTTTGCCGTCTTCGCACGCGTTCCCGATGGTCTGCATCATGCCGTTGTTGTTGACCGTGCCGGTGACGAAGCCCGTCATTTCGAGCTCGGTGGCGTCGGCAGTGACGCTCGAGTCACCGTTCGAGACGTACGTCAGGGTTCCCGAGGTGGTCATGCCCGATGAATCGGTGACACTCACTTGTATGGTGACCGTCGCGCCGTTGCTGCCGGTCGCACCGACCTTCACTTTGCCGTCGTCTTGAATTTGGGTGGTGACGGTGTCGCTGCTGCCGGCGATGTTGGCGCTGATGGAGACAGTCTTCCCGTTGTTGTCGACTTGGCTCGAGACCATGACGGGGTTTTGTGAGGCATTGGTGAAGGTTTGGGAGCGGCCATTAGCGAGCACATTCCACTTGTCTTCGGCGTCGACCTTCAAGAACGAGAGGGAGGCATTGAAGTTCAGGCCGGTGGCTTCGATGCTGCCTGCGTTCGCGTCAGTGCCCTCGCCTCCTGACGAGAGCGTCACGTCAAGGGCGAGGCCTCCTTTGACGATGATGTTGAACGACGTGCCGTCTTCGTCATTGGCGGCGCTGAAGGTCGGGCTGACCAGGCCGTTGGCGGTGCTGCTGGTTTCGCCCCCCGAAACGCCCGTCCCATTGACGACGGCCTGCACGCCGCCCGAGGTGGTGACCTGCGTGGTGTTTCCGCTGCAGAAGTGGCACTCCAGCTCGCCGCTGCGCACGTAGACGGGCGCAAAATAGAGCGGGTTCTTGTTGGTGTCGTCGCCGAAGTAGAGGCTGGGTCGCTTCTCGGGGTTTTCCGAGGCTTCGTATTCCCACCGGTTCTTGTTGGTGTCGATGCGCATCTCGCGCACCTTGTCGGGAATGTTGTTGTCGTAGACGCGGAGGATGTAGACGCCTCTGGCTTCGCCCGGGTGGTAGCTGATGGGCGTCAAGGCGTGCCCGCCCGAGACCTTGTCGCCGCTCTTTTTTAGTATGCCGATGCGAACGCGTTCTTTTGCATCTTTCGAGAGCGCCTCAGCAAGATAAGGCATCACGTCTTTGGCCATATGGCCCTTGGTCTTGCCGACGACCGAGGGGTGCAACTGGGTGGTGAACCAGTAGGCCAACTCGTGCTGCAGCTTGGCGTTGTCAGCCAGAGCCAAGTCGCGGGCGACTTCACCCCCGAAGTCGACAGCGCTTACCTTGCCGGCCTGCATCAGTGTCGACAAGACAGCGAACCCCTCGCACCGGCCTCCCAACATCGCCTTATTGGCTTTGTTCATGAAGGCGGTTGCGGCGAGCGTCAGTACACACGGGCTGCTTTGACTCTTGCAGACGGCGGCGCCGAACATGCGCTGCATAGATTCAGCGTTCATCACCGCGTCTTCGTAGCCGGCGGCGAAGTTGGCGAAGGACATGGAGTTCTTCGCCATGTCGAAGCCTGACTCCACCTTCGTCGGAAACGGCTTGCTGCAACCGGCGAGCAGGCTGGCCGTGACGCAGAGCGCGAGCGTGTTGAGCGCCAAAGTCAGAGACTGGAATCGGCTCAGCTGTGGAGCGCGGCCGGAAATCGCCACGGCAGACTTTGGGGCGGTGGCGATGTGGCGATCTTGTGGGTGAGGTAAGGAACGACGGCCATTCAGCGTTCGTGGAGCGACAGCCAAGAGAATCAACGTTGGACCCCCAACCCGCTTGAATATTGGACCCCCAACCCGCTTGAATAAGAGAGCCGGTTGTGTTCGGCGGGAAGATTAGAACATTGGATTCGCACTCCAAGAAATTTCTCTGCATCTGTGGATGCTCAGGAGAAATGTCCGGGTACAACTGCTGCGGCTGGATGGCCTGGTGGCGCCGAGCTTCACCTTCTCGGCCGGCTTCTCGCTGGCGCTGGTCCAGGTGCGCGGAGCCGCCAGTGGCGCACGGTCGACCCGGACCCTGAAGACGCCCTCGGTCTTGGCCCCACTGGAGGCGACGTACCAGGCTTTGAGCAACGTCTCGCCGCCCGCGGACTGGTGAACTTCGTTGTGGGGCGACAGCAGCAGACCCGGATCGAGGTCTCCGTGCAGTGCCCGGTAGTCGCGGACCACTTCGGGTTTCCGTTTCATCCGCACTCCGGCATCGCGACGCTGACCTACCAGCTGGACGCGGATGTCGATTACGAAGACACGACGGGGTAGCCACGAAAAGGACCGCCCACTATTTCCGTCTTGAATGCTCTTCCGTAACGCTTTCGCTTCGACATGTTGAGGTTCTCCCTCTTTCAGAGCGTCAACGAAACTGGGGGAGACTCAATTGGACCTTTGGCTTCGTCTTGCGGAGGAGCGGCGCCAGTTCCTGCCCTGACGGATCTTTCGTTAGGCCGTATTTGACCCACTCACGAGCCCTGACCGCGTCTCCTCCGGCCAAGAGGACCGTGGCTACTGACGTGGACCAGGAAGCCGCGAAGCTGGCGTCTTTCGAATCGAGAAGTGCTCGAACCGCGAGACCGCTCTTGTCGTCGAGTAGTGCAGCTGCCTCTTTCCATTTTCCGAGCATCCCCAGCGCGTGCATACGCACCAATACCAGTTTGGCTTGGTCGAGCACCGCGTACCTGTCGAGCAGCGCAAGAGCCGCCTTGGGTTCGCCTGAGCGGCTAAATTTGCTCGCGGTGTTGAAGACCGCCCAATCGAGTTGGCAATCGTCAGTACGGAACTGCTCCAAGTATGCCGCCCGGACCTCTGCGTCGTCCGTGAGGACGACTGCTAATTCAAGCGCATCAGAGGTCTTCGGGGCAATGCTCAGCACGGCACGTACGATGTCGGCCCGCGGCTTGGTGGTTGCTCCGCGCAAATTAGAGAAACCAAGGTGCCAATACGCAACCATCGAGAGCGGGTCTACCTTCAGCAACGCTTCGGCGCTTTCGACCGCCCCAGTGAAGTCGCCAGATTTGAACTTCTTCCGAGTTAGTTCGGCCAGCGCTCTGTCGCCCCCTAGTCTTCTCCAGTACCCACTCACTTTGACCCAAGTTTTACCCACTGTCCGCGTGCACCGAGTTCCGCCATCCTCGTTACCCTTTCGCACAGCGAACATCACAGTGGCGTAGTTGTTGCCGGAAACGACCTCCTGTTTCGCCACCTCGATGTCAGTCCCGCTTTGACTTGGTGAGTGCCACTCCGCCACTTGATCTTCTGAGTAGTCCGCCTTCGCAGCAGACGAAAGGAATCGGTAAAGTCCGGCGCCGCTCTTGGTCGAGTAGAAACAGGTGGCGGTCTCCTCGAGATTCGTGCCATCAACGGAGTCGCACGGTCCTCCTGACGGCGGCTCCTTCGTCAGAGGTGGTGGATTCGCACCGGGCGCCTGGCCCCTGCAGGCGAGCACGGCTACGGCACCGACGATCAGACCGGCCAAACCGTTGTGCAAGTTGTCCCCTCGACCCGCACTCTGGCAGAAGAGGGTCAACGTCGGTACCGCAAACTCGTGTGGCGCCAAGAGCGACTCGATTGGCGCTTCACTGCCCGCGCCCAATGACGAGAAGACCTTCGAGACGTCGCGCCAGCGGTCAGCCGATTGACATGTCGGCGGGCCCAGGAAGGGCGGTGGTGAGCGCGACCTCGGCTGAGACGGTCGCGGCACGACCGGACAGCGTGAACAGCAAAACACCGGCGAGTGCCGCCGATCCACGGAAGCTGCTTCACCTTGGAGCTGCCATCACCCCCGCCAGCGCCGCCTCCGCTCCCGCCACCCGCGCCAGAGGAGCTCTCCGCCACGGTTGCCTGTGCGGCGTCATCGATGCAGGCAGGAGTCGCGTAGAGCACCGACAGCCCAACGATGACCCGGACGGAAGCGCGGGCACGACGCGCGAAAATGGGCGGGCTAGCCAAGTTCATCACCTGAAGGTTCGGGCCAGGGCGCTGACCTGCCAGGACCATCGCTGCCAACTCCCGTGGCCTGTTGCGCCAAGCGCGCCTGTCCCACGCTATCGGTGGATCGCGCCGTGACCGGCAAAGAGCCGCCGCAGTAGCGCGTGCCGTGGTAGCTGCGCGGTCGGGGTGAGAGCGAAACTCGGCAAGCTGCGGACGTGGGTCGCCAGCTGGCGCATCGTTCAGATGTTTCGTGAAGACCGCTTGCTGCTGGCGTTGACGCTCGCGATGTCAGCGGCAGTGGTGATGCCGGTTCTCTTCACTCCGTTTCTTCCGCTGATCGACCTCGGCAGCAACGTCGGAGCGGCCGGCCTCATCGACGATCTCCTCCTTGGCCGAATGCCAATCAGCGAGCGCTACACCATCAACTGGTACCCGATTCCATATTGGACGGCGTACCTCGTAATGGCCGCGTTCGATGTCATCGGTGGCGCCATCTTCGCAACGAAGGCCACCGTCGCGCTGGTTGTCGTCGCTCTGCCCCTGGCGCAGATGCGCTTCCTGTATGCGCTCGGCCGTTCACCGCGTCTCGGGCTGTGGGCGTTTCTGCTCGCGTGGGACGTGAACATGTTCTGGGGCTGGTTCACCTTTCAGCTCGGGATGGCGTTGGCGATTTGGGCGCTCGCCAGGCTCGTCGAAGCGAGGACTCTGCGCGAGCACGCCCGACTAATTCCGCTGATGGCGGTCGTCTCGCTGACCCACGCGCTCGCCGTCGCATTGCTCGGACTCGCAGGGGCATTGCTGGTGTTCGCGAAGGCACCGATCAAACGCGCACTGCTGCACCACGCCGTCGCACTGTCTGGGTTGTTCGCGCTGACGCCGTGGATCCTCTCTCGCATCTTCAAAGGTGGCGGCGGAGGCGGCGGGTTCGTCTTCGAGCAGGCGACGCTTGGGGAAAAGGCAATCTCCCTCTACCGGTTCGCGTTCGATGTCAGTCTGCCTCCCACGGGCGCGACGTTGTCGGTCGTCGCATTTCTGATCGTGCTGCTGGGTCCGGCGATTCTCGGCGCTCTGTCAGGTGCGATTCCCTCGGAATTCAGCGGCCGCGCGGCCGTGCTGTTCCTGATCAGCAGCCTCACGCTCTACCTCGTGCTGCCGTTCTCCATGACAGCACCGATGGAGCACTATTGGACATACCCGCGATACGCGACGTATGTGCTGCTGGGTCTGATGTTGTTGCCGTCGGTTTCGCTCGAAGGGCGCGCCGCGTGGCTCTTGTTGCCGGGGCTCGTCGTGGCCGTTTGGCTCAACGTCGAGCGCGCGAAACACTTCGCACGCACTGCCGAGATGACGCGCCCGTACCTCGAGATCATCTCGGCAATGAAGCCCAACACGCGCTTCCTGCCGCTCGACTACCGCGTGGACGGTTTCCTCGGCCAGCTACATGGCTACATGGCGGCCGAAAAGTCGGCCTACGACCCGCACCTCTTCGACCACGCGAACAGTCCCGTACTCTTCAAGCCGACCGGTCGCCCGCCCGAGCCGGACTTTCGCCGCGTCGCCGAGACCTTCTCGATGGAGGCTCAGGGAAAGTTCTACGACTACCTGATCACCTACCCGCGCTCTGCCGATCAGCTGTTGACCTCGCCTGATGTGACGTTGGTCAAGGAAGCAGGCGAGTGGCGGCTTTACGAAGTGAAGAAGCGCTAGTTGCGGCCCAGCACCCAGAAGCCATCGCGAGTGAAGAGCATCGTGAAGCGCGCGCCGATTTCCGGAGGCACGCCGCCATACCGGCGCGGATCCACGACCGCCACATCGGCATCACCCATCGCCGCGAGTAGATCCACCGCCGCCGGCGACGCACACTGTTCGCCCATGATCTCGTCCCACCGCAGCGCGAAGTCTTGGGTCGTGAACCTCTGCACCGTGCAGCTGACCAGCGCGACGGGGTTGGCGGGGCCTATCGGCATTTCTTGCTGCGGCAGTGCGGCCCACCACAGGTCGCCACTCAGCTGCGTCGGCCGCAACGACACCTGAACGAAGCGGGCGAACGCAAGGTCGTCGCCAAACCGTTCGAGGCCCATCGGTGTGCGGCTCCACAAGGCGTGGGTCACTTTCATCGAGCGAAGCAGCTTCTGGATTTCGTACGGGTTTCCAAGCAGCGCGTAGTTGATTCCGGCCTGCCGCGCCCAGCCATCGCGCACCGCCGGGTAGCCGAGGCCCAGGTGCAGATGCATCTCGTGCACGAGTACCTTCGAGCCCTTCGGCAGCTGGCCCGCCAGACCGTCGACCCGCGAAAATGTCTCGTCGCGTTCTGCAAACGCCTTGCGGTACCCCGACGAGAACAAGTCCATCGTGCGGTGAATTGGCGCCGCCGGTGTCATCGCGTGCGTCGGAAGAAAATAGAGATCCGCGCACGACCAGACCTGCAGCGCGACCAGCACCGCGATCCACGGTCGCGAGAGCGCCACGCGCCGCCACACCGCCACCAACACCGAGAACACCAGCGCGGCGAGCCACGGCGTCAGCGCCTGGAGGTAGCGATCCTGATGGTACGTCCACAGCCACAGCGTCACCCCGAACAGTCCAGCGGCTGCGAGTGGCAACAGCCGGCGCCACGTCTTCACTGCCGGCAGCAGAAGCAACGCCGGAAGAAACAGCGACCCGTAAACCGCGCGTGCGCCGTGAAAGCTCTGCCAGTCGTGCGCCACGAAGCCGAACGACGCGACTCCCTTCAACGTCAGCCACATCCGTTCGACCAACGTCCCTTCGAAGAAGAACGGGTCGAGAGGAATCGAGCGCGGAACCCCTTCGGCGAACGGATGCCCTCCGAACATCGGATACAGCGGGCTGCCGTGCCAGATGAGGTTCAGCAGCCAGTGCGAGCTGGTCGCTGCGAGGAAGGTGACGCTGAAGACGCCGATGGGCGCGAGCGACGCATGAAGCTGCAGACGCGCTCGGACCAATTGCCACACCGCGCGGAGGCCCAACGCGGCGAATGGAAATGCGAGCAGGTACATCGCCTGGTATTTCGTCAGTGCGGCTCCGGCCAGCGCTGATCCAAGGACGAAAGCGTCGCGCCTGCGCGGCTGCCGCCAGAACCTGCGAAACGCGACGAAGATCGGAATCGCCCAGAACGCGAGCACGTGGTCTGCCGCGCCATTGAGGTTCGAGTCGTAGACGAGGATTCCCGGAAACAGGAACAGCGCCATCCACGCGCTGCGCACGCGCGGCCGGCCGATGAGCTGGTGAATCAGCACCGGAACCGCGAATACCGTCGCCGCGAACACCACGTACTCGAGGTGAACCGCGAGCTCCGTCTGCGCGAACAGCCCACCCGCCGGGACGCAGAACGCCCACGTATAGAGCCAACTCGCGAGGTGGGGAATCGTGCCCGAGTACCAGCCTTCGTCGAACCGTTCGACGTAACCGCCCGTCGCGAAGTGCTCGGCGATCGGCAGGTGGTACCAACGTGCGTCGTAGGCCACGTTCGAAGGCGTGAGGATCGCAAGGTACAGCGCCGCGAGACATGCGAGCCCGTAGAGCGCTCCGAGTAGCCCCAACGCCGACGGCGCGCGCGGCGCCAGACGCTGGACCCGGCGCCACGCCCGGCGCAGGTACCGAAGCAGCCCGCGGCCACCGGCGGCCAGAAACACCAATGGCAACCCGACGAAGCTCACTTTCCCGAGCCCACCCACGAGCCCGACGAGCACGGTGACGAGGGCAAACGCGAGTACGCCCAGCATGAACGACTGCATCAGGCATTCGCGCAGCGGCAGCGTCACGACGCGCGCGACGCGACCGATCGCGAAGCCCATCGAAAGGCACGATGCGCCCCAGACGAGCGCGAGCCCCGCGTAGGTGAGGTATCGCCAGACGAGCCAGTCGGAAATCGGGTCGTGCGCTTGGATGTTGCGGCCGAGGACGACCACCGCAATCGTCAGCACCAGAGGGATTGCGACCGCTCTGGCTTTGTCGAAGCTCACCGGGCGGTCGCGTCGGAAACGCGGGCGTGCCCAGTCCACGAGTATTCCCCGTGCCAGCGCACCTTCACGTCATCGAAGCCGCCGTCGAACCACTCGCGCACTTCGGATTCCGACAGGTAGTAGGCGACGGGCGTGACGAGCTGGTCGAAGACGATCGAGTGAATCTCGTCCAGCGGGAAGTCGTGCATCGCGGCGAAGTAGTCGCCGTAAGGCAGCGAAGGACCGCGGCCGTCTTGTTTCGGCTTGTAGAGCAGCTTGATCGCCGCCCAGAGCGCGGCCGAAGGCGGCATCGACAACGGCTTCAACCACTCGGCCGGCATCTTCGACGTCAGCGTCTTCCGAATCGGATCCACGAACTTCACGATCCACTCGTTGTTCTCGCGGCCGTACACCCAGAACGCGACCCGCCCGCCCTTCTTCACCACGCCCTTCAGCGCCTTGAAGCCCGCGGCCGGATCCGGCAGGTGGTGCAACACACCGACGGAGAACGCGAGGTCGAACACGCGCTGCACCGGCGGATTCAGCAGGTCACCGATGACGACGTGCGCATTCTTCAACGCCCGCGTCTGCTTGAACGCGACGTACGCGCTGTCGCCCAGATCGATCGACACGATCGCCCGCGCGCCGAACTTCGACACGAGCTCGGTGTGCCGGCCCTTCCCGCAGCCGCCCTCGAACACCGCCTTGCCCTCGAAGTCGGCCGGCGTCAGCGGAGCGAGCC
>JANOHG010001339.1:0-4104 GCA_031406375.1 Archangiaceae bacterium
ACGATTGAAACCGTCTGGTTTGTGACTTGCGCCGTACTTTGGGGTGCCGGAGTGATCTCGTTTCAGCAGGCCCGCTACTTCGACGGCGATTCTGATGCGCATGCGAGGATGGGCGGGGACGATATCCCGATATTTCATACCCCGCGTCACCCCTATGCCCTCAAGGCAAAGCGTCGGGGCTGGGTGCTGACGGCATCGGCTGTGGGGCTCACGGCCGCAGGGTTCATCGTGCGGGCAGTGACCACGTAGCCGATTGAAGGCCGCTAGAAACTGGAGCGCCCGTTCTCCGCACTCTGATGGGCGTCTCCAACATGTCTCCAAGAATCCAGTCGAATGGAGCAGACCTACGAGACTGCCGGTGACTGAACCATCGACTTGATCCACCTGGTTTCCCTGCGAAAACAGTAAAGGGCGTGCGCCGTCGCATGGTTAAGGGTGAACTGCTTTTCGGGTTCGAATCCCGGCGGGGTCAATATTCCTCGTCCAAGGCGGAAAAGGGCTCCCAGGGAAACTTGGGGGCCCTTTTTGTGCCATCCGGTTGCCTCGCCACGTTCCGCGATATTAGGTCAGTCAGACAGGGAGACTTGATGACTCGAATCTCGCGCGCAGCCATGAGCGGAGCCCAACTCAGTATTGATGGTGACAAGATCCTGGTATCTGGCCCCAGCATCGATCTTACGATCCCAGTCGAAGGAGTTGAGTTGTTTGGCATCGACCGGGCGGTACCCGGTCCAAGCGATCCATACGACGAGATCCCGACCTTTGACGAACTCGCTCTCGTTTATCGAATCGGTCGGTCGATCAAACGCTTACGTATTCCGGTGATCGCAAACCGTCCCGAGATTCAAACCGCCTTGGATGAACTGGGTCGGCGACGGCCGCATGCAGATCTTCGCGCGCTGACGTCTACCGTCGCGCTTCGGAAGATGGGCATGTGGAGCTTCGACCGCAGACTCGCCACCGCCGGAGCCGTGGCTGTGGCGATTCTGATGCTCCTTGTGATCGTCGCGATCATCGGCAAGCAGTGACTCCGATTCTCGCAGGCACGCGGTCGCCTTTCTCGCCGTGTGCCATCCCGTTGCCATGACGGCGTGGTCCAGGATGGGTCCGGACGGCACCAGACTCCACGTCTGGTCGGCCGCTCTCCCTCGGCGAACGAGACCAGCGGGTACGAGGGGGTACTCCACGGAACCATGCGGTACGCATCCATCCAGGGTTCGAATCCGGGCGGGGTCAAAAATCCTGTCTCGTCCACAGGTCAGGAAGCTCCGGGGTAACTCCCGGGGCTTTTTGAGTTTTCAGGGGTCGAAAGGGGCGCCTATGGCTTTAGATACGGCAGCCGTTGCTGCTCGCGTTTCGGAAGAACTCGCCCAGATCGCTGACAAACACCTGGCGAACGCATTGGGCCGGTACATCATTCGACCCCGCTCATGTTCACTCCAATGGGACTACGGCCCCGAAGAGCAATACCCAGGTTTCGTGGTTGCTGAATTTCACGAAAGCGAGACGGGCATCGCCTACTCTGACTTTGGTTTTGGCCCTTCGCAGCCGTGGATCTTGATCGGGTTGCGTCAACCAGCTTTCGGTATGGACTCCAGTGCGTTCACCAAGCTCGAGGGAGCGTTTCGCGAATCTCGGGCGTGGGACGAACCACCTCCTCCTGGCTATGAAGTTGAGTGACGGATCGCGGCGATCGCCGGCGCGGTACCTGCGACGGCGCCGCCCCCATCTGCGGTGCCGAAGCCGCCGAACACCACGTTGAGAATCGAACGATTCATCGCGCGGCACATGATGATGCTCAAGGTACCTGAGGTGCGCTCGGCTGGAGTGAGCGCTCAGTCGCCCTCGTACGGGCGAACCTGGGTCATCTCGAGGTAAGCCTTGGCCCATTCGCTGCCTGTGCCGTACTCGGGCACCTTGAAGAGCTTGCCGGTGTCCTCGTCGACGTAGAACCGGCCCTGCTTGCCGTTGCCGGGGTCATTGAACGTGTAGAAGAGCCGGTTCTGGTCGTCGTAGTCGCGCCCGGTGATCGAGACCCAGTGCTCGCTGAGCTTGTCTGCGTTGCCCGTGTTCCAATAATCGTAGTGGCTCGCGCCGACCATCACGGGCAGCCCGGCGTCGAGCGTACGGTCGATGTAGTCGTTCGCGATCTTCGCCTGTGACTTGTCGACGGCGAGGTGGCCGCTCGAGTCCTCCGCGTAGCCGACCTGAATGTTGTTATCGAGCTGGTTGCGCTTCACGAGCTTCGGCGGTTCGTCGAAGTTCTTCTTGTTCTTCTTCAGGTATTCCTCGATGCCGGCCTCGCAGGTCGCGCGGCAGCCCGTGCTTCTTTCTAGGCCGTGGAGGTCTTCATACTCGCTCTGTATCTGCAGCTTGACGTCGAGTTGCACGGGCTCTTTGCGGGGCTGTGGCACCACCCGCGCGGCGTCCACGGTGAGTTCGGGCCGCTCGGAAGCGCGCTGCCCGCCCGGGCGCATGTAAGGGGCGAGCTTACGGTTCGCCGTCACCTCGTCTTTGAGCGCCTGGTGAAGCGCTCCGGCGGTTCCGTCTTTCTGCAGCGTCTTGTCGCCCGGGTTCGAGTCGACGCGGTCGAGCAGCTTGTAGAGCTTCTTGAACTCCGACGGGCTCTTGATCCGCTCGTCGAGCCCGGCGATCTGCTTTAGGTCTGCCGCCGTCACACCGGCGTCGCCCATCGCCTTCGTCAGCTCGGGGCTGAGGTTGTTCGTGTCGATGACCCCGTAGTTCTTGGCCTGCTCTTTCGCGTAGTACGCGGCGAATTTGTCGTGCGTCTTGTTGAGCTTCCCCTCGCCGTTGATTGCGCTGACCAGGTCGCCCATCGCCGCGTCTTTCTGCAGCGTCTTGTCACCAGGCGTCGAGTCGAAGCCGTCGAGCAGCTTGTAGAGCTTCTTGTACTCGTCCTTGCTCGTGATGAGCCCGTCTTTGCCGGCGATGCCCTTGAGGTCGGCGGCGCTCATGCCGGCTTGCTGCATCGCCTGCGAGAGGCCGTTGCTCAGGTTGTCTGTGTTGATGCCGCCCGAGCTCTTTCTCGCGAACTTCGTCGCCGCCTTGTCTTGCGCGCGGTTCGCCTTCACTTCGGCTTTGAGCGCGGTGTTGAGCTCGCCCATGGCTCCGTCGAGTTGCAGGTTCTTGTCGCCGGGCTTCGCGTCGAAGCCGTCGAGCAACTTGTAGAGCTTCTTAAACTCTTTGCTGTCGTTGATCAGCCCATCAGGGCCGGCGATGTTCTGGAGCTGGGCGGCGCTCACGCCGGCGGCCTGCATCGCCTTAGCGAGCTCGGGGCTCAGGTGCTTCGTGTCGATGGTGCCCTGGTCCTTCTGCCGCTTGACGAACGAGTTCTGAGAGATGGTGATGGACATGGCCCGCCGATGTGCAAGCGGCGACCCGCTGAGAGCTTCAGTCTTTCAGCGCGGTTTCGAGTGAAGGTGGCGAGCTGCCTGGGCAGCCTGCCTAGGCAGTTCGACTGGCCGTGTGCGTACGATGCGCCAGTTGCCCGCGCGGCTGTGTGGTGTTGGTGGCCGCGCTGCGGCAGGGGGTGACTGCACGTCGGGCTGCATTCCTGTGCTCGAGGCTGGGAGTCTCCTCGAAGACTATCGAGCGACGGCGACCGTGGTCGGTACCCGCCCACGGTCAGGGTCCGGCGCGAGCCCCCCGACTGCCCGACGACGCCTTTCACCGTGAACGTTGCTCTGTACGATCTGGCTGCTGGAAGACTGAAGGTCGTGCGCAGGGCCCGCTAAGTTCGCAGCTTCATGCGCATCCACCTCATTTCCTGGCTGATCCTCGGGCTGTTCTCAGCGGCCTGCGCCACGACGTCTGCTCCCGCGAGCCCAACGCTCACCCACCGCGTCTCTGGCAAGACCACTTCCCTCGAAGGACTGAGAGGCAAGGTGCTGGTGCTGAACTTCTGGGCCGAGTGGTGCAAGCCCTGCATCAGCGAATTCCCGGCGCTGCTGCAGCTCACCCGCGAGGCGGGCGACCAGGTGATCTTTCTGCCGGTCTGGTACCGGCCGCAGATCGAGCTCGATTGGAGGGTCAAAGAGTGGGTCGAGCGCCAGCCCCCCGCATTCTCCACCCAAGTGTGGTGGG
>JANOHG010001360.1:0-10230 GCA_031406375.1 Archangiaceae bacterium
CCCACCAAGTGTCAAAGCGAAACCTGCGGAAAGGTCGAGCTAAAGGATGGCTATGACAGGGTTCGCCCGGATGCGTTCTTGCAAGCCAATGCCGAAGAGAATGCGAAGCAGGTGACGGCCGCGCACGAGGCGCTCGCACTCGATGGCACCCAGTCGGTTCTCGAGCTGTACTCGGGCAACGGCAACTTCACGTTCGCGATCGCCCGGCACGCTGCGCAGGTGCTCGCCGTCGAGTCCTCACCGCTTTCGATGCAGCTGGCCCAGAAGGCAGCAGGCGGAGCGAAGAATGTGCGCTTTGTTCAGGGCGACGCGCTGAAGATTCTCGATGGGCTGAGCAGGGAAGGGCGCCGATTCGATCGGGTGTTGGTGGATCCTCCTCGAACCGGTGCGCCCGGGCTCGGCAAGTGGGTCGCCCGACTGAGTCCGGCGCGGCTCGTCTATGTCGCGTGCGACCCCGCCGCGCTCGCCCGCGATGCCGAGCAACTGGTCAGTCACGGGTTTCGCGCCTTGACCCTTCAGTTGTTTGATCTTTTTCCGCAGACCCGCCACGTCGAAGCGGTGCTGACGATGGAACGCTGATGGATGCGCGAATTGTCGAGTTCGCGCAGGTGCTGCGGCAAAACGGCCTGAAGGTCGCGATCTCAGAAACCTTGGACGCCGCGCACGCCGTGTCGCAACTGGGGCTTTCGGATCGCGAACAGTTCCGCGCGGTCATGCGGGCAACGCTGTGCAAGCGCGCGGCGGACGAAAGCGCCTTCGACCGTGCTTTCGAGTTTTTCTTCTCGGGCGCAGCGCGCACCTTCGAGGCGATCGATGCAGCCCTGGCTCGGCGCATCGAGGAAGAAGGGCTGCTCGAAGGCGATGATCTGAAGATGATTCTCTGGATGTTGCCGCAGCTTTTGGGCGGGATGTCGCCGATGGCGCAGGCGGTGCTCAATGGCGATCGTTCGATGCTCGCGAGGATCTTCGGGCAGGCCGCGCTTCAGCTGGACTTCAGCCGAATGCAGAGCTCGCTGCAGACGGGGTTCTTCACCCGCCGGATGTTGATCGGCGCCGGGGTCGAGCAGATGCGTGGGGACCTCGCGTCGCTGCAACGCGAGCTGGTCGCGCGCGGGGTGACCCAGGGTGGCGTCGAGATCGTCTCGCGGTACCTGAGCGAAGCGATGCGCAAGGTCGAGGATGCGGCGCGCGAAGAGGTCGACCGCCAGGGCAAGGCGCGGCTGGCAAAGGCCTCGGGGGGGATCAACGATCGCGCGTTTCATACCCTGTCACGGGTGGAGGTCGACCAGGCTCAACGCGCGGTTCGAGCGCTGGCGACCAAGCTCAAAGCCCGGCTGGTCAGACGAGCGCGCAGCAAGCGAAAGGGAACCCTGCATCCTCTTCGCACCCTGCGAAAGAATCTGACCTCGGGTGGAATTCCGATGGTGCCGCACTTTCGAACACGACGGCCGCAGAGACCTGACGTCGTGGTGCTGTGCGACGTCTCGGATTCGGTGCGCAACGCGTCGCGGATGATGCTGCTGTTCATGGTCACGATGCAGGAGTTGTTCACCCGCGTGCGCAGCTTCGTCTTCGTCTCTGAAATCGGCGAGGTGACGAAGCTGTTCAAGGACACTTTGCCCGAGGAAGCGATCGATCTGGCGACCGCGGGGAAGGTGATCTCAGTCGCCAGCAACAGCAACTATGGCAACGCGCTGGCGAAGTTTTCGCGCGGGTACCTGGGCACCATCTCGCGACGAAGCACCGTGCTGGTGATCGGCGATGGTCGCAACAACTACAACCCCGCCAATGTGTGGGCGCTCGAAGATCTGAAGCGCAAAGCGAAGCGGGTGATCTGGATCTGCACCGAACCCAAGACGTCATGGGGCTTTGGCGACAGCCTGATGAACGACTATTCGCGCGCGTGCCACCAGGTGGTGACGGTGCAGACGCTCGCGGATCTCGAGAAGGTTGCCGCGCAGCTCGTGCCAAGCTGAGTCTGGCCCTTCGACGCGACCACGGGTAGCTTGTCGCGATGAACGACGAGAGAACCCTTCGGCTCGCGCACCGGCCAGTCACGCGCGCCACGCTCGAAAAGTACGCCGAATTCGTTCGACTCGAGATTGAAGGTATTCCCGCGGGCGAAGCGCTTAGGCGCAGTGACTTGACCGCCGACGACGTGGCGCGAACAGCGTCGGCGGTCAATGCGTTCTGTCGCCCGCGACTGCTCAAACGTCGGCTTGCGCGGGCGACGGCGACGACACCCGAGCGCCAGCAGAAGCGAATCGAAGAGCTTGCCAGTGCGATCGACGACACTCAGTTCGTGGCGCTTTACGGCGAGGAGACCCACGGCGTGCTGTTGGGCAGCGATGGCCTCATCGAGCTGCGAGCCAAAGAAGTGGGCGAGGACTGAACGCCAATCGTGCTTTTTCCACAACGATCCTGCGCGGTTTGAGCCGGCGGCAGCCGATCCATGCAAAGCGGTCTTCAAGCCGACGCCCTGCGCGTGTTAACCCGGTGAGGCCCATGAAGCGCTATTTCATTCACACGTTCGGTTGCCAGATGAACGTGAACGACACCAACCGAATGGGCGAAGTCCTCACCGCGCTCGAGTACAAGCCCACTCCGCTCGCGGAAGACGCAGATCTGATCATCCTCAATACCTGCTCGATTCGTGAGAAGGCAGAGGACAAGCTCTATTCAGCGCTCGGGCGGTATCGACAGGTGAAGACCCAGCGCGGCGCGTTGATCGGCGTGGGCGGGTGCCTTGCTCAGCAAGAGAAAGACAAGATCCTCAAGAAGGTGCCTTACGTCGATTTCGTCTTCGGCCCCGACAACATCCACAAGCTGCCCGAGATCCTCGACAAAGTGACCGTCGGGCGGGCACGCGTCGTCGAAACCGCCTGGGTCGATTCTGAACGCTACGTTTTCCCGCGCGCGGATCCTGATTCGTCGCGTGGCCGTGTCACCGAGTTCGTCACGGTGATGAAAGGCTGTGACAACGTCTGCGCCTTTTGCGTGGTGCCGCACACCCGGGGACGCGAGGTGAGTCGAGCGTTTCCCGAAGTGATGCTCGAGGTCGCTTCGCTGACCCGCGTCGGCGTTCGCGAAGTCACCCTGATTGGTCAGAACGTCAATTCGTACCGCGGGGGAATCGGCTTCGATCAGCTCTTGCTTCGGGTCGCCGAGGTGCCGGGCATCGAGCGGGTCCGTTTCACCACCAGTCACCCCCACGATCTTTCTGACGCGCTGATCGACGCGTTTTTAGTGCAGCCGAAGATCTCGTCGCACTTTCACCTGCCCGTGCAAAGCGGATCCGATTCGGTGCTGAAGCGAATGCGACGCGACTACACCGTGAGCGAATATCTCGATCGGTTGGCAAAGCTTCGCGCCGCGCGACCCGACATCGGCGTCACCACCGACATCATCGTCGGGTTCCCCGGCGAGACAGACGAGGACTTCGAGAAGACGATGCGTCTCACCGATGAGGCGCGCTACGACAACCAGTTCAGCTTCGTCTACTCGTCTCGGCCCAGAACCGCGGCGGCGATGCGTGAGAAAGAGTGGGGTGAGATCCCTCACGAGGTGAAGGTGCAGCGGCTCGAGCGGCTGCAGAAGCGCCAGAAGATCATCGCTGCTGAAATCAACGCGCTGCACCGCGGCCACGCAGTCGAAGTGCTGGTCGAAGGCCCTTCGAAGAATGATCCAGCGCGGCGCTTCGGGCGCAATCCGCAGAACAAAGTCGTCAACTTCGACGGAGATGCCCCGGTCGGGGCGATTGTCGAAGTGCTGGTCAAAGAAACTTCCGTCGGGGCGCTTTACGGAATTCAGGGACGCACCGTGAAGTCACCCACGATTGAGATTGCCGAAGCACCGTTGGCCGCCCAGTTGTGCGACGTCGCCTGATCGACGTTGCGCTCGCGCTCGCGTACGCGGGGCTGATTTTCTTCCTCTCGTCGCAGTCGACGCTTCCTGTCCCTCAAGGGATCTGGACCTTCGACAAAGCGATTCACGGCCTCGAGTACGCGGTGCTTTCGTTTTTGATCGCCCGAGCGCTGCGTGGCGTGCCGTTCGTCGCGCCGCTGCCCTCAGCCGCGGCTTGGGTGCCGTTCGTCGCGGGAACCCTCGCGAGCCTGTATGGCGTCAGTGATGAATGTCATCAGTACTTCGTGCCGGGCCGTTCAGCCGATGGGTACGACATGCTGGCGGATGCGGTCGGGGCAGTGCTCGGCGCGGGGGTGTTCGCCTTTCACACCCGGCGCTCTTCGCGGGTCAAGCACGGTACCTAGCTGCGTTGCGGCAGCCGCGCACGGTCATCGACCGACACAGCGATCATATGGGCCAGTGATTGCGACAGGTGTAGACTTCAGGTGCAAATGGATGCCGTCTCAACACTTCGCGACACCCTGCTCTTTAAGGGCTTCACCGAGACCGGTCTCAACATCATTGCTGGCGTCTGTGCTCAGCGCTCGTACCCTCATGGAACTCCGCTGTTCGTCGAGAACATGGTGGCGGACTCATTGTTGGTCATCGCCGTCGGCAGAGTGTCGCTGGGTACCAAAGGCCGCCAGGGCGAAGACATTCATCTTGGAGAGCTTGGGGTGGGCGACTGGTTGGGCGAGCTGTCGCTGATCAACACCGGGCAGCGGCAGTGCACTGCCAACGCAGTCACGGACGTGATCGCATACGAAATCCGGCAGGCTGACTTTCAAAAATTGTTGGCCCTCAAGCCACAGGCCTGCATGAAGCTGCTGATGGCGATCGTCTCGGCCTTTGGTCAAAAAGTCGTCGACAACAAGGATGCGTTGCGCTCGCTGCTCACGAAGTAGGTGCGGTTCAAGACAGCTTGTAGCTTCACGTTCTTCGCGGTAACCCACACTGTCCATGCGTTCTCTCTTGTCGACCTTGTTGATCCTTGTCGCTGTTCCCGCGTTCGCGGCCAGCGAGAGCGATTGGTTCGCCAGCCTTTACACAGGCGAAGGCATCGAGCTTCGGGCCGACGAGAGAGTTTTTGCTCTCTTTGCTGTCTTCAATGCGATTGGGTTCGATCAAGGTCCTGTCTCGCGAAAGGACCCGGTGCCGAAGGTCGACTATCACCCGGTGCGCCAACAGGTCCGCGCGCGTGTGATCGGCGCAGACCCCGAGGTTCGCAAGTTGGCCGACGAGTTCCTCGACAAGCATCCCGCGGCGCTGCGGAACTACCTCGCCTGGGCCGTGCAGACGTCTCCACCCCCGTTTGCAGCGGCTCCGAAAGCGAAAGACAAAGAGATCGCCGAGCTCAAGGGTCTTGAAGTCGTGCTTGCCAAAGCGTGGACAGGCTGGAGGCTCGGCGAGTTGATGGGCACTGTGCAGGGCGAATACCGCAAATCGTTGAAGAGCTACTTGAGTGCGATCGATGCACCCCTGGCGAAGGCGCGCCTGATTCTCAAGGTGCCCGACAATGGGCCGCAGTCGTTGCTGGTGGTGAACCTGCTCGATGCGCAGGACATGGTGCGCGGGGTGATGGGCGAGGGCGAAATCGTGTTGGTGGTCGGCCCATCGGAAAAGCCGAACGTTGAAGCAGTGTTGCGCGAATACGCCCGCGTTCTTATCGATCCGGTGGTGGCGAAGAAGGTCTCTGGATGGAGCGGGGGTGCGGTGCTTTTGAAGGAAGCGCAACTGGCCGGCGCAACTGAGCAAACGGTGGGTGACTATGCGACCGGATTGCTGACCTTGGCGATTGTACTCAAGGCGACCGACGCGAACGATGCCGCTTGGGAAGCCGCACAAGCGCGTGGGTATATTGGAATCAAAGAGATTGGGAAGGTGTTCGACGATGGCAAGCCGCTGGATGCGTGGGTGCTGGATGCCCTCGGCAAATCGGACACCCGCCGGCCCGCGAAGAAGTGATCGTTTGGAAGACTTCCTTCTAGAGCTGGTGAATGGAACCTCGGGGGTCGTCTCCTACCTCGTCGTGTTCGGAATTCTGCTGGCGTGTGGGCTCGGCGTACCGTTGCCCGAGGATGTCTCGCTGATTTTGGGCGGCTACCTGGTGCACGCCGGGAAGGCGAACCTAACGCTGATGATGATCACCGGTTTTGTGGGGATCATGGTCGGAGACAGCATCATCTTCTTCGCCGGCCGAAGACTGGGTACCAAGGTCGGCGCCAATGCAACGGGGTTCTTCGCGCGCATTGTCACGCCTGCGAAACGAGCGCGCGTCGAGCAGTTGTTTCACAAGCATGGTGACAAGATCGTCTGCCTCGCGCGCTTCATGCCTGGCGTTCGGGCGGTGACGTTCTTCACCGCCGGCTCGGTGGGGATGAAATACCTGCGGTTCGCGTTCTTCGACGGCGCGGCCGCGCTCGTTTCCGCGCCGGTGTTCATTTGGCTGGGCTTTCGGTTCGGTGGAGAGCTCGAGGAACTGCTCGAGAACGTCAAGAAGGGGCAGCTGCGGGTGATCTTGGTGCTGGTGGCGATCGCACTGGTGTACCTCGGCTATTTCCTCTGGAAGCGCCGTCGCGACAAGCTGGCGGCCGCCACAGCGCTGGCGCAGGTCAGTGCGCGACAAGCAGACGCACCGTCGTCGCTTACTTGATCATCGCTGGCAGTTGATGTGACAGGCCAAGGTGCATTGCCGCGGCTTCGAGCAGCCGCTTTTCTTTCCGATCGATCTTCCCGTCGATCATCGCGAGGTTCACCAGCTCGCGCAAAAAGTGCTCGGCTTCGGGCGTCTGCTTCTCCACCAGTCGATCGAAGAGCTTCGGCCCTGCGTTCAGCGCAAGCTCGACGTTGGCCCAGGGCACGCCCCACCGCTCGGAACACATCTTCAACAACGAGCGCTCTTTGCTGTCGACGGCGCCGTCGGACACTGCCATCGCAGCCATCATGTAGATCAGCCGTTCGCGCTCGGATCGGTCGACTGCCTGGGCGTTCGCGCCAGGTCGACCGCGGCTCGAGGTGGTCGACCGCCAGGCTTCCCACGGCACCGCGTCGCTCAATACCCAGTCGCGCTCGCCGCTGGCCAACGGGTTGCCGCAGAACTCGCACGCAGTCGACGCGCTGTCCGAACAGGGCGCGTTGCATTGCGGGCAACGGTTGGTCGCCATCCCGGTTTCGACATGGGTGGTCGCTGCTGCCTTGCGCGAAAGAGTGAAGACCCAGCGTTGAGGCACGGTGGGCAGTGTCGGAGGCTTTTCACCGATTGGCCCGATTGCGTGTCGGGCGCTCCAGCGAATCTCGACATGTGCCAGCTCGAGTCCTTCGACAGGCTGCACAGCGCGCGTCTGGACTGCACCCACCGCGCACTCGAGAAACACTTTGCGACGCTGCTGTGACGCCAGCTGCTGAAGCTCAAGCCCGAGCCGCGCCTGAAACTCGACGGTGGCGATCTTCGAGAGGGCAGTCGAACCCGACGTCGACTGGGCTTCAATCCACCGCCAAAAGCACAGCGATGCGCGATCTTCGAGCATCTCGGTGTTGAGCCCAGGATCCGTCTGGCGCGCCTTGGCGAGCCCTTCGACGCCGACGTCATTGCGAATGAACTCCATCCCTTGGGTGATCTCGGCCAGCACCCAGTCGTAGTTGCCAGAGTTGACGATCGCAGCGCAGCTCTCGCAGCTGTTTGTCGCACCGCCACTGAAGGGAGCGCCGCAGTTGGGGCATCTGCCCTGGTACAGGTCTTCTGCGATCTTGGTTTGCACGCCGGGCTTTCGAACGAAGCTCCAGACTTCGACGAACGGTTTGGGTTGAGCTTTGCGCGCCTGGGCCTGTGCTTGATCGTCGGTGAAGTCTTTTGGAACGTCGGTGTCTCGCATCGAGGCCTTGACCCGGATGTGCACCGTGTCGAACCATTCGCTCTGCTCGAGGCCGATGATCTGCAGATCACTGAGCTGCACATCGGCCAGTGCATCGCGGATTCCTTGAGCCTCGAGAAGCTTTAGCTGAGTCGAGAGCCGTTGGTAGGTGGCGTCGGAAAGAAAGGGGCGCACCGGCTTCAAGTCGCGGCGGAACCACGCGACCTGCACCTCAAGGAACAGCTTCTTCGCCTTGTCGAAGACGGCGAGCAGATCGAACGCGGCATCATTGGCTTTGAGCTTGGCCGCCCACCCATCCACATCCGAAGCGCTGACGGTGGTGCGCTGCTGCTCTTCGGCGCGATCGATCGCCTTTCGGGTCGAGCCATTGCCGTTCCGGCTGCGGACGTACAGGGTGTAACCTACGAAAAGCAGCAGCAGCGGGACGCCGATCGCGGGGTACCGAATGGCGAGGTAGATCAGATCGATCAACAGGCCGATGTCGACGCCGTCGGAATTGTTGTCCGAGTTGTCCGAGTTGTAGTGCTCGCCGCTGCCCACCCGGGCGATTGCGGGAAGCGCCCCAAGGACAGCCAAGAGAAGGGGGACGTAGAGAGCGACCTGGGTTAACCATCGCGCACGCAGTGTCATCATCGGCAACATGCCAGAACGGGAGAGCTCCATGGCTGAGTTTCAGGTCGTCACCAAAGGCACCATCGAGCATTGGACGATCGACGGGGAAGCGCGACGCAACCCACTGAGTCGCGCGGTGATCGCCGAGCTCGAACAGCATGTGCACCGCGTGTCGGCGCCGGATCGCAGCGTGCGCGCGGTGGTATTGACCGGCGCAGGCGAGAAAGCGTTCTGCGCGGGAGCGGACCTGAAGGAACGCAGCGGAATGAGCGAGAGCGAAGTGCGCGCCTTCCTAGATCAGCTGCGCCGCACTTTCCGCGCCATCGAGCAGTCGAATTGCGTGTTCATTGCCTACGTCAATGGAGTGGCGTTCGGCGGCGGCACCGAGCTGGCGTTGTGCTGCGATTTGAGGGTCATCGCCGCCACCGCCGAAATGGGACTGACCGAAGTGAAGCTGGGAATCATTCCCGGCGGCGGAGGCACCCAGCGGCTGCCGCGATTGATCGGAAAGGGCGCGGCGAAGGATCTGATTCTGACCGGCCGCCGCGTCGGCGCAGAGGAAGCGGTGAAGCTGGGCTTGGCGAACCGACGCGGTGGGCTCGCCGAGGCGCACGCCATCGCCGAAGCAATTGTCGAGAATGCTCCGATTGCGGTCGGGGTTGCGAAGCACGCGATCGACGAGGGCCTCGCGCTGGACCTCGACGCTGCGCTCGCGCTCGAGCAAGAAAGGTACGAGCTGACGCTGTCGACTCTAGATCGCATCGAAGGGCTGAAGGCCTTCGCCGAGAAGCGGAAGCCAGTTTTTCGCGGCGTGTAGCCGCACAGCTGCTAAGCGCCGAGCTATGGCCACCGACGAATCACTCAGAGCGAAGCAGGTGCAGGTCGAGAAGGGCGGCGCGGTGAAATACCACGCGAAGAACACCGAGGCGGGCAAGCTGTTCGCGCGCGAGCGGATCCGCCTGCTGGTCGACAAGGGCTCGTTCATCGAAGAGGGAAAGCTGGCGAACAACCTCGACGCTGACCTTCCCAGTGATGGGGTGATCACCGGGTTGGGCCGCCTCGATGGCCGCGCGGTCGCGATCATGGCGAATGACTCGACGATCAAGGCGGGCAGCTGGGGCGCCCGCACCGTCGAGAAGATCATTCGCATTCAAGAGACCGCGGCGCGCCTGAAATGCCCACTTTTCTACCTGGTCGATTCAGCCGGAGCGCGGATCACCGACCAGGTCGACATGTTCCCGGGGCGCAGGGGCGCAGGGCGAATCTTCTACAACGAGGTGCATCTGTCGGGCGTGGTGCCTCAGGTGTGTCTGTTGTTCGGCCCTTCTGCAGCGGGCGGGGCGTACATTCCCGCGTTCTGCGACATCGTGGTGATGGTCGATGGCAACGCATCAATGTACCTGGGCTCACCACGAATGGCCGAGATGGTGATCGGCGAGAAAGTCACCTTGGAAGAAATGGGTGGCGCGAAGATGCACTGCTCAGTGTCTGGGTGCGGCGACTTCCTCGCCAAAACTGAACAGGAAGCGATCGAGATCGGGAAGAACTACGTTCGCTTGCTGCCCGACAATTTTGGGCAGAAGCCGCCGGTGGTCGAGGCGCGCGCTCCGAAGTCGTCGGGCAAGCGCATCGAAGAAATTGTACCCGCCGATCAGAACAAGCCGTTCGACATCTACCTGTTGATCAACGAACTGGTCGACGAAGGCAGCTGGTTCGAGATCAAAAAGCTCTTCGCCCAGGAGCTCGTGACCGGCCTGGCCCGCATCGACGGTCGCACCGTCGGCATCGTCGCCAACCAGCCCAAATACAAGGGCGGGGTGCTCTTCGTCGACTCGGCCGACAA
>JANOHG010000034.1:0-7546 GCA_031406375.1 Archangiaceae bacterium
GCCGTTCGCCCAACGGATTCACGTCGAACCGCGCACCAATCGCCGCCAGCGTCTTGCCAGTAATCAACACCTGCCCGGGCTCACCCGTGGCGCAGACCCACGACGCGATGTTCACCGGTTCGCCAATCGCCGTGTAATCGAGCCGCGCCGCACTGCCGACGGTGCCAGCCAAGACCTTTCCGGTGTTGAGCCCGACTTTCAGCTCACACCGCTCGCGGGGTGGGCGCTTGGACATCGCTTTTTCCCAATCCATCTTCAGCGCGATGGCGCAGCGCACTGCGCGAAGGGCGTCGTTTCCTTTGCTGTACGGAGCGCCGAACAAAGCCATCACGCCGTCGCCGAGGAACTTGTCGACGGTTCCCTCGAAGCTGAAAATCGTGGTCGTCGCGCGCTGGTAGAACTCGTTGAGCAGCTCGACCACGCGATCCGGTGCGATCTTCTGTGCGAGCGCCGAGAACCCTGCGATGTCGGCGAAGAAGACGGTGACCTGCTGCTCTTCGAGCGAAGTGAGCTTCGAGCCGGTGCGTTTGAGCTCTAAGATGCGGCGTTCGACGATGTCCGGAGCATGACACCGCTCGAGCGCCTTGCGCAGGTGAACGTCGGTCGTTGGCATCCGCTCTTCGAACTTCCTTACGCCGATGTGGATGAGCTGCCCCACTGCGATCGCGACGTCGAGCAGGTCTTCGACGGATTCGTCACCGATGCCGCTGCGATTTAAATAGAGGACGCCTGCCCACGGAGCTTCGCTGCCAATCGGGATGCACAGGACTTGAGGCACGCCAGAGGGCACCACCGATTCGCTCATGTCGCTGACGGCAATCGCAGCCCCTTTCGCCAGTGCGGCGTCAACGACCGCGTCCGATACCGGCACTTCGCCCTGCGCCAGCTTCCCGCTGTGTCGCACCGCGGCTGGCACCATCACGCCAGATGAGTGTGGCAGCAACACGACTCCCGTCGTGGCGCCGACACGTTCGACGATGCGGTCGGTGACGTCGTCGAGGAACTGCTGCATTGATGCTGCGGTCGCGAGTTTCTCGGCGACCTTGAAGAGCATCACCAGCGAGTGCCATGCGATGGGCACCTTCTTCGGTGAGCCCTCGTCGATGACGTCGCGGCCGGTCGGAAACGGCGTCGAAGCCTGAACCAGAGGGATGTTGTCGAGCACCCTCATCACGACGCTGTCTTGAACGGTGCGGGCGAGGATGACGGCCGAGCCGATGTCGACGCCTCGGCCGAAACGCTTCACCGTTCCGCCGGCGCCGAGGTCGACCATCTGGGTCGCGGCGTTCTCGACAGTCGAGGGCTGCTTGATGAGCAGCGCGGTTTCTCCGACCTGAAGAACGTCTCCCGCCACCAGCGGCGAGGATCCGACCAGGGGTTCTCCGTTCACCTTGCTGCCGTTGCGACTGCCGAGGTCCTCAGCGTGCAAAGCATCGCCCTTCACCGTGATGCGCACGTGCTTTCGCGAAACCAAGTCGCCAGACAGAACGATGTCGCTCTCTTCAGCGCGGCCAAGTTGAGTCACGCCTTCGGGCAAATCATACGCAGTATCGAAATAGCCCGGACCGTTGATGATGAGCTGCCACATGCGAGAGCCTGAGTATGGCAAACCCCTACCATCAGCGGGAATGTTTGCCCGTCGATGGATTGGCGCTGGCTTTCGGTCGGCCCGCCGCCGCCCCAATGCGGGTGTCGTTCACCCGCGTCGCAGCGTGGTAAACGCGCGGCAATGCCCGTTCGCCTCGTCGTCACCGACATGGACAACACGCTGTACTCCTGGGTGGATTACATCGTGCCTGCGATGGAAGCGATGGTTGCCGCCGTCTGCCAGGCGACCGGATTTCCTCGCATCAAGGTCGTGCAGTCGTTGAAGACCGTCTATTCCAAGTACGAGAGCAACGAGTACCCGTTCGCGTTGCAAGAGAGCACCCTTTTTGCCGAGTTTCCCGAGTTCGGCTCGTTCGACAAGTTGATCATCGAGCCGGCTCGAATGGCGTTCTCGGAAGCGCGCAAGAAGTACATGAAGCCCTACAAGGGCGTCAGCGATACCCTCGTTGCGTTGAAGGAAAGGAAGATTCCGGTCGTCGCGCTCACCGACGCCCCGAGAAACCCGGCTGAGCAGCGGGCGAAGCGAATGGGTTTTGATCAATTCCTCAGCAGCATCTACACGTTGCCGGGCTTTCAGCTGCCAGCGTCGCCCGAAGGCCAGAGTTTGGTCGCGCCCGACATTCTTCAGAAAGAAGAGCGCGGACACTACCGCGCCGCATGCCCGGTGATTGAGTTGCCCCGCGACTACGAGAAGCCCAATCCGAAGGGGCTGCTTCAGATTTGTCGGACCTGGTCGGTGGATCCTTCCGACGTGCTCGTGATTGGCGACTCGCTGAAGAAAGACGTCGGCGTCGCGCGCGAAGTCGGAGCGGTCGATTGTTGGGCTGAGTACGGCACCTACGTCAGCCTTGAGTACCGCGAACGGCTCGACATCATTTCCGCCGCATCGGTGACGCGGCGGCACGCGGCAAGTGTGTACGAGTCGGGCCAGTTGCCGTTGAAGGCCACCCACGTGATGTCGAACTTTTCGCAGATTCTCGACGTCATCGACGGCACGCGCTGAGTGCAGGCGGCGATAGAACCGGCTCCTGCCACCAGTGACCTGCCACTCTTCGAGGCACAAGGTCCGCTTCGTTCGGCAGGCGCGGAAGCTTCCCGCGAAACAGGACGGAACTGGGGTAATTGGCGCTGATGATGAAAGCCGCCTCGCTTGCCATTCTTGCCGGCGGAATCGTTCTTCTCGTTCTCGGCATCAACGCTTCGAACTCGTTCGGTTCCGATGTCTCGCGGCTCTTGACGGGTTCACCGACAGATCGCGCAATCTGGATGATTACCGCGGGCGTCGTGCTTACCGTCGGCGGAGTCGCGGGTTTTGCTGTCGGCTCGAAAAAGGGTCGATGACCCGCTTAAAGCCCAAGGCGTGTCAGCATCGTCTGCATTCCTTCGGCACCAAGGACCAACATCAACTGGCCAACGAAGCTGGGCGAGTCGGTGGAAGCAAACCGGGCTTCGAGCACCACCGCGTCGAAGCTGCTCGTGCCTGAGCCGAGCAGTCGCCCCACCTCACCCTCGGCCAGGTCGGGCGGCGAGGGCAACAGCCTCATTCGCAACAACCCACCGACGACCGTGAGGCACGCCGAAGCAACGATGTTTGCGGCCTCGGTGAGCGCAGCCGTCTCGTCGCTGGTCAGCGTCCCGACTGCTGTCGGTCGTCGCAGCAGTCTTCCCGCAAGCCGCCGCGCGTCGTCCCGCGGCAACACCCAGAAGAGGCGCCCCGGCAACCCGCCGTCGATTGAGAACTCGGCGGCGACCACCTGGGTCCCTGCGCCGCCCAGCAGCGACACGAGCTGCAGCGAGTTGACCAGCGAGACGCGCGGAACATCGAGCATCACCCCGATGCCGCTGATCAACCGCGCAAGCATCGACGCCGCATGGCCGCTGCCGATGTTCGCTACCTCGGCCAGCGCATCCTGCTGGCTCGCGGTCGGAGCAGTCAGCGGCGTCATCCCCTCGCCTCATTCACCACCAAGCGGGTGACGTCGATGATGAACACCGGTCGCCCGCTGCCCAGAATGGTGACTCCCGCCAGGCCAGGTACCTGGTCCAGTGGTCGCGTCAGCGCCTTGAGCACCACCTCTTCCTGCCCAAGCAGGCGGTCGACCTCAAGCGCAACCCGGCCCTCGTCACTGTCGATGACCACGAAGAAACGCGAAGCGTCGTCACCTTGCGCCCCAGCCGACAGCTCGAGCAGCTTCGCCAGCGGATGCACCGGAACCATCGACGCGCCGAAGGCAAGCAACGGGTGCTGCTGACTGAACGACAGCTTCGAGGGCCGCTCTTCGACGACCCCCAATACCTTGGCGATTGGCAGGCCGAGGACTTCAACGCCGACTCCCACCAACAACAAGTTCACCACTGCGACCGTCAGTGGCAGGTGAAGCCGAATGCGGGTGCCGTGGCCAAGCGTGCTCTCAATCTCAAGAGTACCGCCGGCGCTCTCGACGGCCCGCTTCACCGCATCCATCCCGACTCCTCGTCCCGAAATGTCGGTGACGTTACCTGCTGTCGATACTCCCGGTAAGCAGCACAACATCAGCACCGCCTGGGGAGTCAGGCGCGCAGCGTCCTCTGGGGTGAAGAGCCCGCGTTCGACCGCTGCGGCACGCAGCTTCGCGCCATCCATTCCGCGGCCGTCGTCCTCCATCTCGAGCACGACGCGATCCTTGTTGCGCCGCACGTTCAGCGCCACGGTTCCACGCGCAGGTTTTCCGACCGCTGCCCGTTCTTCGGGCGTCTCGATGCCGTGGTCGATCGCGTTTCGCAGCAGATGCAACAGCGGATCCGCCAGCTCGTCGACAATCGCGCGGTCGAGCTCGATTTCGGTGCCCGACAGCTTGAGCTCGACATCGCGGTTGCGCCTGCGCGCGATGTCGCGACTCGCGCGGGGAAGCCTGTCGGTCACCACCGACAGGGGCGTCATCCGCGCCTTCATCACTTTGTCGTGAAGCTCGCGAACCAACCCATGCAGCCTATCCACCGATTCGTCGAGCGACGGCCGCACTGCTGCCGGCAGGCTCTTGCCCACTTCCCGAACCCGAGCCGTCGCCAACAGCAACTCGCCCGCCGCATCGAGAAATTGATCCAGCAACTCAGTGCGGACGCGCACGGTGCGCGCAGGCTCTTGCCCGGCCGCCCGCGCTGCGTCGGGCTCGACGAGCGTCGCCGAATCGGTACCCACAGGCTGCACGGTCAGCACTTCGACGTCCGCGATGGTCCGTAGAATCTGCGCAACCCTCGGCTCGCCATCGGCGGTCTCGAGCTCAAGCGAAATCACGCCCTCAGGCAGTTTTCCCGCTTTCACTTCTTCCAGCGGTGGCTTGAGGTCGAACACCTGGCCAAGCGTCGACAGTCGCTTGTAGACGAGGAATCCCCGCACCCCAGGAGTCGCGCACTGCGGTGAAATTCGGACCTTCACCAATATCCGGGGTTGCACCGGCCCTTTCGGCACCGCGCCAACAGCCAGCGGCGGCATCAAGACCTCGGCCACCTGGGTGGGCGGGAGCGGTTGCCCCGTCAGTTCAAACAGCCGCCCACCGAATCGCTCGAGCAGCTCTGGGAACTCGGTGAAGGGCAGCGCGGCGCTCGCGCTCTTGACGTGGACGAGCAACGCGTCGACTCCGGCCAGCAACAAATCGACGTCGGCGTGCTTGAGCACCACCGGCTTGTCACGAACGATTGCCAGCAGGTCTTCGAGGCGGTGCGCAAGCGTCGCCGTCACCTCGTAGCCCATCGACGAGGCCATCCCCTTCACCGAGTGCGCATGACGAAACAGCGCATCCACCGAACGGGCCTGACTCTTCGCGTCCAGATTTTCGAATGCCGAGAGCTCGCGGCTGAGCGCCTCGAGGTGCTCGGTCGCCTCACCTACGAAGAGCGCGAGGTACTTCGAAGTATCGACAGGCGGCAGGTTACGCCTCGCCGAGGACCTTCTTCACCACTGCCAGCACGTCCTCGGCGCGAGGGGGTTTGACGATGAAGTCCACCGCGCCTGCCTCGATGGCTTCCATCACCATTGCTTCCTGGCCCAGGGCGCTGCACATCACCACCACCGCCTTTCCGTCGGCCCGTAGAATCTCGCGGGTTGCTTCGATGCCGTTCTTGAAAGGCATCACCAAATCCATCGTCGTTAAGTCTGGCTTCAATTCCTTGAACTTCTCGACCGCCTCGAGCCCGTTGGCAGCTTCGCCAACGACCTCGAAACCCCCGGAGGCGAAGATGTCCTTGATGATGTTTCGCATGAAAATGGCGTCATCAACCACCAGGACTCGCTTCGCCATACCGTCTCCATTCCCCCGAAAGTTCGAAAGAGTGCCGAGGTTAACTTCTGTTGAACGCCGCCGCTACAGCCGCGTCGATTCCATCGGGATCCAAGACGGTCACCGCTTGTGCGCCCAAACGGGCAACCCCCTTTACCGCGGTAGACCCTTTGGCGGGTGGAGCCGCAAACTTTTCCAGCGCTTCGATGCCTTCTACGTTGGCCACCAACAGGCCGAGCTCGCGCCGACCGCGATCCAACAGCAACAATTGGCCGGTGGCAGGAGACTTGATTCCAAGCAACGCCGAGAGGTCGACCACGGTGACGACCCGGCCACGAAGGTTGATGACCCCCCTGACAGCCAACGGCGCCCGCGGCACCCGGGTGAAGGTGCCCGGCGCTGGCACCACCTCTCTCACCGCTGACAGCGCGATCGCGTAAAGGCCCCTGTCGACCCGAAAAAGCACGTGCCTCATCGGCTAAGGCTCCGGCGCGTTCACACGAAAGGAAGGCGCACACATGCTCAGTTGAGTCGGAAGCGACTGACGACGTTCTGCAGCTCTTCCGAGAGGTTCGTCAGCTCTTGCGCCGCCGCGGTCAGCCTCGCCACCTGTTGGCTCTGGCTGTCCATTGCGGAACGCACGCCTTCGGTCGCGACCACATTCTGGCGCGCCACCAGCGAAATTTCAGAAATGGCACCGACCATCGCTTCGCTGCCCCGCTGTTGCTCACGCGCCGCTTCGGAGATGAGGCCGACCTTCTCGGCGCCGTCGCGCGCGGTGTCGGTGATGCTGCCCATGTTGCGCACGATGGTGGTGAGGTCTTCGCGGCCCTGGGCGAGTTCCTCAATGCCCTGCTTCATCGCGGTAACGACCGCGGCCGATTGACCCGAAATGTCGCGGGCCAGCCGCGAAATCTGCTCAGCGCTGCGGCCGGCGCTCTCGGCCAGCTTACGCACTTCATCGGCGACGACGGCGAAGCCGCGCCCGTATTCGCCCGCACGGGCCGCTTCAATCGTCGCGTTCAAAGCGAGCAGGTTCGTCTGCTGAGCGACCTGGGTGATGACGTCGACGATTTTCGAGATTTCCTGCGTCTTCTCACCAAAGGCGAAGACTTCTTGGCTGGCGGTCTCGATGCGGCTGAACACCTTCTTGACCTTGTCCCCCGCGAGACGAGCGGCGTTGCTGCCTTCCTCTGCAGCGGCGCGGGTGGCAGCAGCGGCCTTGGCCGATTCGTCGGCGCTTCCCGCCGCGCGCACGACGGCGGCGGCCATCTCGGTGATGGTCTTCGACGCGCGCGTCACCAGCTCGCTTTGCGACTCGGCGCCTTTGGCGATGCTCTTCATCGACAAGCCGACTTCTGACGCCTGCAGGTTCACGGCTTCAGAGCTGCGTGACAGCTCAGTCGCCGAATCGGCCACCGACTCGGCGGTGTTGTGGATGTGACGGACGAGCTCACGCAGGTTCTCTTGCATGTTGGCGATCGCAACCGCGAGCTCGTCAAGGTCATCGCGCAGGCCGCCACCTTCGATGCGAACGGGATGCGAAAGGTCTCCGCGAGACACTTCGAGCGCGGCGTTCGAAAGCCTTCGAACTCTCGAGACGCCCAGCGACCACGGCAGCGCGACGGCGAGCACGAAGGTGATGGCCAGCGAAAGCGAGACCCGAAGTCCCCAAGGCCAGC
>JANOHG010000138.1:0-1915 GCA_031406375.1 Archangiaceae bacterium
GTTGGTTGCATTGGGTTGGCTTTCCTTCGAATTGACTGCTTGGCTGTGATGGATGTGGGGCAATCCGGCTAGCGGCTTTTCGGGCTGCTCGTCAAGTCTTTCCGGTACGGGTCTTTCCGGTACGGGCCGTGTCGACGCCGCGCACGTGCCGACGGGGGCGGGCAGCGTCAAATCCACCGGTGCTGGCAAACGTCGAGTCATTCGCGAATGGCCTTCGATGTATCCGAGGCCGCTGAGTAGTGGGCATTGCTCGTCATCCAGCAATGCTGGTGCCGATGGAACCTCCCGTAGTTACAGGGTGTGCCGGAACAGCCAGTCCGGCGTCGCGGACCCCGCCAGTCGAAAATCCGGGCTGTCGGTGGAAGGCGACCGCCGCCAACCGCGCCAGAATACTGGGCCGAGCGAGCCGGCCTGGCCGCCGCGGTCACAAAGTCCGGTGCCATCTCACATTTCGGATGGGGGCCCTTAATCTAGGCGGTGGCGTACGGCGAACAGCCCATTTCTCGATGCCCGCTTCACTTGCGAGGCAGTCCACTGAGGATCGACAGTCGTTGCCACTCCCCATACGCTGCCCGACGTTGATCCCGGGCATTCACATCAGGGGTAGCGTCAATTCGGGTCGAGCTGCTTCGGGCCGACACCCAAACGCCGGTGTTACGGATTTATGTGGTCGGCGTCTTGTGATGAGCCGTCACAGCGGCTCGTGCCGAGCAGCTTGACGATCGCATTCCCGAGTTGGGTGGTGGCTTCCTGACTGCGTGCGCTTGAGACGAACGAGACCTCAAGACCGCCGCTCGACTTGAGCGCTACTCGTAGAGGCTGAGGTGAATGTGGTGGTGGTGGTACTGCCAGCCTCCCGCCGAGCCGTAGCCGAGGCCTTCGGTGATGCGTCGGTACTGTCGCACGCCGATCTCGCCTGAATTGTAGAGCGTGAGCGCCCGCGCTTTGAACGGCGTCGCAAGCGTCTGGTCAATTCCGACCACCCGGAAGTCAGGCGACTCGGCGAGCTTGGCGAGGAAGAACACTTGCCGCGCGACGTCAACGACGTTGTTGTTGGTCGTGCAGAACTGGCCGTCGTTGTACGTGCCGCCTGAGCCGTTTCCGTTGGTGTCGGTGCCTGGTCCGCAAATGATCTGATAGTTCGATTTTCCGTCGTTCTGGAAGTACGCCACATCGACATCGCTGCCTTTCACGTGGGTGGTCGTTGGATGCCGCGGGCTGCCCAAGTCGACTCCAGGCGTTTTTCCGTCGGCCTGGCAGAGATCTGAGATCGCGACGGCGTCGTTCGCGCTGCCCGGGAACCGCACCTGCACCGCGTCGGATGAATATTTGAGAAGACCGATCAAATCCTTGCGGCCCCAGGCGTACTTCGCTTGTGTGTAGATGAAGTACCCATCGGTGTTCGCCTGCGCGGTGCCCCACGCGGTCGCGCCGGTCATCTGAGTCATCATTTTGCAGTTCGCGAAGCAGTCGCGATCCGTCACGCCTGGAGTGACGTTGATCTTCAGGTCGTACTTGCCGGTCGCGCCTGCAGCTCCATCAACGATGACGTAGATCGTCGTTGCAGCCGCGAACGGGATGTTGAGGATCTCTTCCTCGCTGAAGGTGGTCGTCGCCGAAGCGTCGATGGTGTTGAGGTAACCCATCGCGTTGACGGTTCCGTCGCCGAGGTAGAGATCGAGGTTGCCCGTCGCGTTGACGAACTTGATGCTCGTGGTCAACACGCTGAGCGCTGGGACCTGAACTTTGAAGACATCGAGCTCGGTGGTTCCGCAAATCTCGAGCTGAAGGTAGGTGCCAGGCGCTAACAGCGTGGCCGTTGCGATTGAGTTGTTCGGCTCATAGGCCGTGCATCCCGTAGGCGTTGCACCGACGACGCCACCACCGACGCCGCCACCGACGCCGCCACCGACGC
>JANOHG010000158.1:0-2503 GCA_031406375.1 Archangiaceae bacterium
GACCTTGTCCGAGGCGCTGGTGGTGATTGGCTGGTTCATCTTGCTGCAGGGGGTGCTCGAGGGGGCGATCAACCCCGGGCTCACCGCGGTGGTGGATCACATTCGCAAAGGCACGCTCGACTTCGTCCTCCTCAAGCCTGCAGACGCACAGTTTCTCGTGTCGACCTCACGCTTCGCGCTCTGGCGGGTGACGAGCGTGATGATGGGGGTGGTGATTTTCGTGATCGCGTTTACCCGGCTGAATCGGTGGCCGTCGCTGGTCGGAATATTCCAGGCATTGTTGCTGGCCCTGCTGGCGATCGCGGTCCTCTATTCGCTGTGGATTTTGATCGTCAGCCTCGCGTTCTATGTGGTGAAGGTCGACAACCTCACCTACCTCTTCACGTCCATCTTCGACGCGGCGCGGTGGCCCGCGACGGTGTTCCGTGGGGCGCTCCATCTGGTCTTTACCTTCGTCGTTCCGCTCGCGCTGATGACGACCTACCCCGCGGAAGCCTTGCTGGGGCGCCTGAAGTGGCAGAGCCTTGGCGCGTCGCTGCTCGGAACCGTCGTGCTCGCAACCGTCTCGCGGCAAGTGTGGCTGATGAGCATTCGGCGCTACACGTCGGCGAGTTCATGACGAGCGTCTCGAAAGGGTGAGACACACGGAAGCGGCCGAATATCTCAGCTCGTCTGTTTGTCACTGGTCGAAGGCGTCGCTTCAGATCACCTTTTGCGCGACGCCGCGAACGACCTGCACCATGCTGGTGGTGTGAGCGACACTCTGATTCTGCCGCTGCTTCCGCTAAGAGACGTGGTCGTCTTCCCCGAGTCGCAGCAGCCGCTGTTCGTGGGTCGACCCCGTTCGGTCGCGTCATTGGTGACTGCCCTTCAGTCCATCGTACCGGGCAACGAACAGCGCATCGTGCTCTCGGTTCAGCGCGCCGCGCGCACCGAAGAGCCCGGCGAGGATGACGTTCACTCGCTGTGTGTGATTGGCGTGGTGAAGGCGATGGTGCCGCTGCAAAACATGACGATGAAGGTGACGGTGGTCGGCGAGCAGCGCGCCCGCATCAAACGCTTCGTCGCGCCAAGCATGATTCCCGGAGGTCTGCCCGCCAATCTGGTGGGTGAGCCGTTCGTCGTCGAGGTCGAGCGGCTGGAGACCGGCACCGAGCTTCCGTTGCCAGACGGGTTACTCGAGCGGCTTCAGGCCAGCTTCGAGGAGTTCGCTGGGCTCTCGCCACGGCTGCAGCCTGAGCTGCCGCGTGTCGCAGCTGAAATCGCCAACGCCTCGCGCCGCGCGGATGTGATCGCAGGCTTCGTGCCGATTCGCCCAATCGACAAGCAAAGCTTGCTCGAAGAGCTGAATGTCGAGGCGAGGGTTCGGCGGCTCACCGAGTTGGTGGACATCGAGTGCGAGCAGCTTCAGAAGCAGCGGAAGGCGCGGGCCACCAGCCGCGAGCCACGGCAGGTAGAGCTGCCCTCGCTGCCGCCGCAGCAGGATTTGCAAGATGAGTTCAAGACCGAGCTCAACGACTTGGAAGAACGGCTGCGGAACACGCCGCTGAGCGACGAAGCGCGCACCCGCGCGTCGCATGAGCTCAAGCGGCTGCGAATGATGTCGATGATGTCAGCCGAGACGAGCGTCGTGCGCAGTTACCTCGACTGGGTGGCGATGCTTCCGTGGCGCAAGTATTCGGATGATCCGATCGACATTGCCCACGCGGAAAAGATCCTCGACCAGGATCATTACGGCCTCGAGAAGATAAAAGTTCGGATCCTTGAGCACCTGGCGGTGCAGAAACTGGTCGATCGGATGAAGGGCCCGATTCTCTGCCTCGTCGGCCCACCAGGGGTAGGGAAGACCTCGCTGGCGCGCTCGATCGCGCGCGCGACGGGCCGCGAGTTCGTGCGGTTGTCGCTGGGCGGGGTCCGCGACGAGGCCGAAATTCGAGGGCATCGACGCACGTACATTGGCGCGCTGCCAGGCAAGCTGATCTCGAGCCTGAAGCGCGCGGGCACGTCGAACCCGGTGTTGCTGCTCGATGAGGTCGATAAGATGTCGACCGATTTCCGCGGCGACCCAGCGGCCGCGTTGCTCGAAGTGTTGGATCCCGAGCAGAACCACGCGTTCGTCGATCACTACCTCGATCTTGATTACGACATGTCGAAGGTGCTCTTCATCTGCACCGCCAATTCACTGCAGGGGATCTCAGGACCGCTTCAGGATCGCCTCGAGATCATCCGGCTCAGTGGGTACACGGATCTCGAGAAGCTCGCGATCGCGCGCCAGTACCTCATTCCAAAGCAGATCGAAGCCAATGGTCTTGCGGGCGCCCAGGTCAGCTTTGTCGACGCCGCGGTGCGGACGATCATCCACAGCTACACCCGCGAAAGCGGCGTGCGGAACCTGGAACGCGAGATCGCCACCTGCTGCCGCAAGTCGGCGATCGAGCTGCTCAAGCGGGTCGGCGAAGGAGACCCCCTTCCACCGCCTGCGCCCGACGTGGGCGTCGACCCG
>JANOHG010000171.1:0-1308 GCA_031406375.1 Archangiaceae bacterium
GGCGATGCTCTTCTGAAAGGTTTCACCTCCGACGTGCTCGAACACCACGTCGACCAGTCGCTTGTTCGTCAGGCGCTTGGTCTCTTCGACGAAATCGTGGGTCGTGTAGTTGATGACGTGATCGGCGCCGAGCTCTTTGGCTTTGGCGAGCTTTGCTTCGGTCGATCCCGTTGCGATGACCTTTGCGCCAAGCAACTTCGCGATCTGAATCGCGGCGCTTCCGACGCCTGAGCCGCCAGCTTGGATGAGCACCGTTTCACCGGGGACGAGCTGCGCACGGCGAACCAGCATCGTCCACGCGGTGAGGAAGGTCAGCGGCAGGCAAGCGGCCTGCTCGAACGGCATCCCTTTCGGTTTGGGAAGGATGTTCTGCCGAGGGACACAGACGTACTCGGCGTACCCACCCGCGACGTGCTCTCCGATGATTCGGTAGCTGCGACAAAGGTTGTCTTCGCCACGCAGGCACCGCTCGCACGCGCCGCATGAGAGTCCTGGACTGACGATCACCTCGAGGCCGGACGCCACATCAGTCACCTCGGCCCCCACCTCATCGACGATTCCCGCGATATCGCTGCCAAGGACGTGCGGCAGCTCGAGCTTCAATCCGGGCCAGCCATTCCTCGTCCATACATCGAGGTGGTTGAGCGCTACCGCTTTGACCTTGATTCGCACCTCACGGGCCTTGGGAACGGGAATGGGAAGTTCCAGCAACTCGAGAACTTCGGGCCCACCGTGACGAGAGAATCCGACCGCCTTCATGTGCGTTACCTTGGGGTGGCTTGCTGCCAGTGGCGCGCGCTTGTAAGAGGGCGCCGGTTGAAAATCCACAGGAGAAGTCCCAGATGCAGGTTCGTTCGATTTCGTTGTTCGCCGCGGCTTTCACCCTCACCGTTCTGGTCGCCTGTGGGCCAGCCCGCGGAGGTGGGGGTGGCGGTTCAGGCGGTTCAGGCGGTTCAGCGGGCAGTGGCGGCGGGTCGACCGCTGCAGGGGGAGGAGTTGGTACAGGGGGCGGAATCGGCGCGGGCGGAAGCGGCGGAGCGGGTGGGGCCACTGATGGTGGATCCAACTTCGTCTATGACGGCGGCACGTCGATTTCGGCGATCAAGGGCGCTGCGTTCTGCGCCGACAAGGTGAAGCTGAAGAACGTCGTTATCACCTCGATTGCCAACGCGAGCGTAGGTTCGCAGGGCGATTACCTGGCGCAGTTCTGGGTTGCCGACCCAGCAAACCCGAAGGAAGCGATCTACGTCGATAAGTTCTTCACCGACCCCAGTGTTCCGCCAAAGTTCGAGCCGAAGGTCGGGCAGA
>JANOHG010000225.1:0-2640 GCA_031406375.1 Archangiaceae bacterium
GTCGGTTGATTGGCGCGCCTCCAGGGTACGTCGGGTTTGATCAGGGCGGGCTGCTCACCGATCAAATCCGCAAGAACCCCCACGCGGTGTTGGTGCTGGATGAAATCGAAAAGGCGCATCCGGATCTGTTCAACATTCTACTGCAAGTGATGGATCACGCGACCCTCACCGACAACAACGGCCGTAAGGCCGATTTCCGCAATGTGGTCATCATCCTCACCACCAACGCCGGCGCCCGCGAGATGAAGGAAAAGTCGCTGGGCTTCGGCGAACGGACCGCAATCGATGCCTCGAAGGCGCGGAATGCGATCGAGCGCGCGTTCAGCCCCGAATTCCGCAATCGGCTCGATGGGTGGATAGTCTTCGGCGCGCTGACGAAGGAAATCATCCTCAAGGTGGTCGACAAAGAAGTCGCGCTGCTGCAGAAGTTGCTCGACGACAAGAAGGTCACGCTGAAGCTCACGCTGAGTGCGCGCGAATGGCTGGGCGAGAAGGGCTACGATGCCGAGTTCGGCGCGCGGCCGATGTCGCGGCTGATCGACAACGCAATCAAGAAGCCGCTGGCCGAGGCGCTGCTGTTCGGCACGCTGAACGATGGTGGAACCGCGTTCGCCGACGTGAAGGCCGACAAGGAAGGGCTCGAGCTGACGTTCGCGACTGCGAACGCCTAACGCAGGGCCGTGGTCGAATGACCTGCTTAGGGTTCATTCGACGTTAAGTTTGGCTGCGTCCTCGATTGACGGTTACGGTTCGACTGATGACACCCGACAAAAAGAAGCTCTTCGTCATTGTCCCAGTGGGGCTGGCGATCCTCTTAGCGCTCGTTCAGCTTACCCGAGTCTGGTGGTTCCGGGGCTTCTCCAATGGGTCGCGCACGGGAATCGTTCGCAAGGTGTCGATCAAAGGCCCGCCCTACTGCAAGTACTTCTCAGGAGAGCTGGTGCTGCAAGGTTCACAGCCCGGTCAGCCACCGGAAGTCTGGGAATTCTCAATCGACGGCAGCGACGATGAGACGAACCCGCTGGTAATCAACCTCAAGGAAGCTGAAAAGTCGGGCGCACGCATCACGCTCAACTACCGACAGGATCTCCATTCGCTGTTCCGCTGCACGCCCTCTGAGTACTTCGTCAACAGCCTCGAAAAATAAAGTGGGGCCCTTCAACTCGAAGGGACGGTGGCCTTCGAATCGTTTTCGACGAGTACCGGGTCAACCGGCTCGGCGCCGATCGCGTGGTACCCCCCGTCAACGTGCACCGTCTCACCGGTGGTGAAGGTGAAGTAATCGCTCAACAGAGCGCAAGACGCCTTGGCGACCGCTGCGTGACATGCCTCGCCTCTCGCATCCCAGGCCAGAGGTGACTGCCTGCCCCACTTGTTCTCCAGGTGCTTGAACCCGGGAATGCCCTTCGCCGCGATGGTCGCCAAGGGCCCGGCGGCAATCGCATTGACCCGAATCTTCTTCGGGCCGAGGTCCCTCGCGAGGTAGCGCACGCATGACACCAGCGCCGCCTTGCACACCCCCATCCAGTCGTACAGTGGCCACGCCTGAGTCGAGTTGTCGAAGTCGAGGGTGATGATGCTGCCGCCCTGATCCATCAATGGCGCGAGCGCCGCCGACAGCGCCTTGAGCGAGAAGGTCGAGATTTGAAACGCCTGAGCCACGCTTTCCCATGGCGTGGTGAGGAACTTTCCTCCCAACGCATCTTCGGGTGCGTAGCCGATGGCGTGGACGATGCCGTCAAGCCGGCCCCAGCGCTTCTTCTCCTCTTCGGCAAGGGCTATGAAATGGGCGGCATTTGTCACGTCAAGCTCGAGCACGTCGGGCACCGGTGACAGCTTTCGCGCCGAGCGCTGGGTGAGCGACATCGGCCGGCCAAAGCTGGTGAGGAGTACCTCGGCGCCTTCGGCCTGCGCCTGCCGGGCAATTCCAAACGCAATCGACTGCGGAGTGAGCACACCGGTGATGAGCAGCTTTTTCCCTTTGAGGAGCATTCTCGCGACATACGCCGGTGTGGGCCCGGATTGAATTGTTCTTTCCTCCTGGTGCGGGTCACCTAACGTGCCCATACGCAATGTCGATCGACAGTCCAGCTGGCCCCTTAAAGACGCTCGAGGAAGTCGTGGACCTCGCGCGGCGCCGTTTGGACGACCTCGAGAATTACTTCAAGACACCGGTGCTGCTGGTGGTCGCGCCCGCCGAAAATTGGGCTGAAACGACGCAAGCGCGAACCCCTATCCGCGAAGAAGGCAGCGGCTCGTTGCACATGTTGCCGACGCTGGTAGTCGACGTGCGAGGGGACTACGACATCTCGTTCGGTCGCGGCCCGCAGAACGCTGTGGTTCTTCCGTTCGCCGCGATGTCGAAGCACCACGGGTACTTTCGGGAAGAGAACGGCCACTGGCACATCGCCGATGCAGGCTCGAAGAACGGAACCTTCGTCGATGGCGTGCGGGTCGCCAACGCCGCGTTGGTTCCCTTGCGCGACGGCGGCTCGCTGCGGTTTGGAGACATCACCGCCAAGTTCTGGCTGCCGAAGAGCTTTTGCCTCGACTTGCGCAAGCGGCTGAAAGCAACGCTGTCTTAGAGCTTGCCGGTCAACCTGCTCGCATAGGCAGGCACGGTGGCGGCGAGCTTCTGCC
>JANOHG010000228.1:0-7436 GCA_031406375.1 Archangiaceae bacterium
GTCATCGTCAGGCCGAACGGCGGCACCACTTCGAGCTGAAGGTCAACCTCGCCGAGCGTGCGGGCGAGCGTGCCGTTGGGCTTGTCAGTGAGCAACAACACCCGTGAAGGCCCCTCGATTCTCGTCAACGTCCGGCCGATGTCGTTCTCAACCACCTCATCTGCGGCGTCGACCTTCAGTTGGTAGCTGGCGATGCCCGTGGTCTCGACGAGATCTCGAAAGGTAATCACCGTGTCTCCCGCCGTCAGCGAGCGGGTGGTCTTCACCACTGGCTTCCCGTTGCGCAGCAGCGTCAGCGTTGCTTCGGTGTGGGCGGTGGCGCGCACCGTCGCGGCAAGCTGAAAGGGCTCTTTAACGGCCACTTGCGGTGGAACGTCGAGGCGGGTGACCGCCACGTCGAATCCGACGTCCTGACGACCCAGCCACCGGAAGTCGATCGGAATTCCTCGCGCGGCGAGACGCCGGGCAGCCGCTCGAGCGTCGAGGCCAGTCGCGCGGCCATCCGAGACGACGCGCTCGGTGACTCCGCCCTGGTCGAGCAGCACCCGGTTGAGGCCTGTCTTGAGCATCGAGATTGTCTCGCCTGCAGCCAACACGTCGGTCGGGGTGAGCAATGTGGGTTGGCTCATGGCTTCTTCTCCCGCGGGCGTTCCACATGCTCTTTGAACGCATCGAGCTGCAACCCCCAGAACTGCTCGACGTCGACGACCCAGCTTCGCAGCGCCACGAATGGCCTGGGCTTGAGGCTGTAGACGCGGGCGCGGGCGTCGGTCTCGTCGGACGTCGGCTCGATCAGGCCTGAGGTGCGCAGCACCCGCAGGTGACGGCTCATCGCCTGGCGCGAGAGACCGAGCGCGTCGGCGAGGTCGCTGGCGCGCCGGGGTTTTCGGCGCAGCAGGTCGACCACTCCGCGCCGCGACGGATCTGCGAGTGCAAGAAGGGTCGAATCGAGCGACATCATTTCGCGTCGCGAATGCGCTCGCAGAACCACCAGCGGTGACCTTCGAAGTCCTCGCACTCGAAGCAGCGATCGCTCCAGTAGTCGTCGCCGTGGTCCGACACCGTCGGCTCAGAGATGATCTTTGCCCCTGCCTTGCGCGCGCGCTCGCAGTGCGCGGCGGCGTCGTCCACGTAGATCATGATGTTCTGGGTGTTCGCGCCTGCGACCGACAGCGGGCTCTTGCTGTGGGTCATCCCCTTGATCGCAGCTGCGGCCTCGTCGCCCACGCCGATGATTCCGTCGCCGAACGTGAGCTCGGAGTGCTCGATTCTTCCGTCGTCGCCTTCGATCTTCAGGCGCACCTCGAACCCGAACGCGCTGCACAGCCAGTCGACCGCCTTCACGGAGTCCCGGTAGTAGACCGTTGACGAGATTCGCGACCAATTCCGGGGTACTGGTTTCATCTCGTCTTCCTACGGGTTGAGGGGCTCGCGTCGTCAAGCCCGACGAGCACCACGTAATAGCCATCTGGGTCGCGCAGCCACAGCTCGCGATGTCCGGCGTTCGGGTTCAGGTGCAGCTCTTCTACGATCTCGGCGCCCAGTTCCCTGGCTCTCGCGACCGCCTCATCGAGCGCTTCTGTCTGGAACCAGAGCAGCACGCCGTGGCCGACGCGTCTGGCTCCGGGCTCGAGGTTGGGGTGATCGTCGTGGCCGTCGTTCCAACAATGCAGTTGAAGCACCAGCGCGCCATCTTTTTCGAGCCGTTCGTACTCGGATCCTCCGTGCCCGCTCTGGCAATCAAGCAGCTCTTGGTACCAACGGCTGCTGGCTTTGACGTCGCGCACTGCAATCATGGGCTGAGGCTTCATTTCTGACACTAGTTAACCATTTCGTTAACCATCGTCAAGTTGGGATGCAAGCCCCCGTTCCCTTGGGTGGTGAATCCGGATGTCTTGAACTCGCTTGTTCGTCAACACCGAAGCCACTCAGGGCCTTCGGGCTGACCGACCCTCGGCCTTTCCGGGAGCCGGAACGACGCTCACAAGCGGTCGCTTGCTTGAGTCGGGTCCTCTGTCGCGGTACACGGGCGCTGCCCGGCCGGGAGTTCACTGGAGTCTTCAATGCGAACGTCTGGCCTGTGTCTACTGCTGATCCTCACTGCCTGTGGCCCAGGTTCTTCCGCGACGGATGCGGGCTTTGATGCCGGGAGCAATGGCGGTGGCTCTGGAGGTGGAGCCGGTGGTGGCACGGCTGGCGGAACTGGTGGCGGAAGTGCCGGTGGATCAGGAGGCGTCGTCGACGGTGGCGGTGGTGGTGGCGGTAGCGGAGGCGGTGGTGGCGGTGGCGGTGGCAGTGGTGGTGGTGGAGCAAGTGACGGTGGCGCAGGTGACGGCGGGGCCGGCAACGTCGGCGTGTCGTGCGGAAACGCAACCTGCCCGTCGACCCAGACCTGCTGCGCGGTCGCCGACGGTGGAACGCCAGTCCTATCTTGCGTGACCTCCTGTCCAGTCGCGGCAATCAATTGTGACGGACCGGAAGACTGCGCGGTGGGCGCGTCGATCTGCTGCGGAAACGTTCAGTTCAAAGGCGGTACTTTTCCCTCCTGTGGGTTCGCGTCAATCGCAGCGGCGTGCGCCGCGTCCTGCGCGTCGGCGTTCCCGGCGAACTGCAGCGGCAGGATGGTCGCCCGGAGTTGCCACCGCGCCGCCGATTGCGCCGGCGACGCAACGAACCCGTACTGCTGCATTCTCGAATCGAGTGGAGTCACTTCCAAGGCCTGTGTCAGCTCTACGGTGAAGCTCTTTGGCAACCTCGCGTGCCTTTGAGCCGGATCAGACGCGTCTGGCTGGTCGTTCTGGCCGGGGCCTACGGCAGCAACGGCGTCACGCTGTTGCCGCACACTGCATGCGCTGCGTGACCTGCGGCCCCGCCCAGGTGCAATAGCCTAAGACTTCGAGCGGTGCCTTATCTCTGGCTTCCTTTCGAGCTGAACCGCACCGGAGCGATGCCATTGAGCGCGTGAACCTCTCCGTCAGGCAACGAACCCGAGGCGTCACGCGGCAGCAGTCGCACGACCCGCTCAATCGCAGGAGCCAGATGAAACCACTCGTCCTCCGCGCGGAAATGCTCGTCATCCACATGAACCGACTGGGCGAGGCGCTTCGAGCGCAGCTTCAGCACCCAGCCTCCATCGCGCGCTTCGGCCTGGGCGGTGAGCCCAACGTCTGCGCGCACAGCGCCGCGACCAAGCGGAAAGTGAAACGCATCGGCCAATCGTTCACCCGTCCCCGCATCCGCGATTGCCGCGACCGACACGTCGTGCGGAGCGGGACCAAATCGATACGCGTAGGTGGTGTCGAAGAACGCATTCATCAGTGAAGCCGCTGCCAACTCGAGCGTCCCTCGCGGCGCCAAGACAAGCTCACGTTCCTCCTGAACCACTGGAACTTCGCCCAATCGCAGACATTGCAGCGTCAACTTCAACCTCAACGTTCGTTGTGTCTCATTGAGCACGTGCACCGCCAAGCCATTCACGCCTTCGTCCGAAAGCATTACCTGCACCGGCCGAAACGCACGGCGCAGCGCATGCCAGGCAGCCTTCGGGGTTCCGAGCGAATCAACGATTCCCCAGCCGGCGCCAGGCCACAAGTCCTGAAGCAACCACACCAGCCCGCCGCCGCAGCCCGACCGGGCACGTCGCCACTCGGAAAACACCTCTTCCATTACCTCGCCCGTCACCGCGCGCGACATCCGCAGGTAACGGTCTGGCTCTTCGTACCGGAGTCTTTCGGGTGCCACGCCGTAGAGCAGGGCAAGGTAGTGCTCGCGCACGTCCTCGAAGTCCCACGAGGCGGCGACATCGCGCGGCACCCGCGCCTTCCACTTCGGGTGGTGAACGGGAACCTCTCCGGATCCAAGCACCTTCGACACCGTGGCCGCGTCGGGCACGTTCGAGAATGCCAGACACTCGGACGCGAAGCGCACTTCGGCGCGCCGCGCATCGTCCACCGGGCGCAGGTACGCGCCGACTCCGTAGTAGTGGGTGACGTGGTGGTCTGCAGCAAAAGGCAGCTCTCCGCCCGATGGCGAGTTGGTGACGTACGGAACGTCGGGGCGAAGCCGCAACACCTGCGAAGGCAGCAGCTCTTCGAATAGAGGTGAGGTCCAGGCTGCCTTCGGTAACCCAAACATCGCGGACTGCTGTTCGACTTCGCTGCCGCCACACAACACCGCCAGAGCAGGCGAGGTTTGCACGCGGTCGAGCAACTGGCTGGCTTCCGAAGTCACGCTTCGAACGAACGCTGGATCCGCGGTCGGGTAGTCGAAGTTGGCGAACATGAAGTCCTGCCAGACCAACAGCCCCAGCTCGTCGCAAAGCTCGAAGAATGCGTCGCTCTCGTACGTCATCGTGCCGCCGACCCTCACCATGTTCATTCCCGCATCGCGCATCTGCCGAAGCCACGGCTCGTAGGTCTCGCGCCCGCCCGAAAGCGAAACGAGGTTCGCGCTGCTCCAACAGGCGCCGCGGCAGAACACGCGTTCGCCGTTGATCCTCAGGGCGAACCCCCGCCCGCTGGGTTCATCGTCGATTTCCAGCGCACGAAAGCCGACCCGCCCGAGGTCGACTTCATGCTCGCCCACCATCACCCTTAGAGAATGAAGCGCAGGCTTGCCATGGGTGTGCGGCCACCACGCGTCGACGTTCTCGAGGCGTACGTCTCCGCGCAGCGCGTTGGCAGTAATCCACTTCAGGGATTCGCGCTTTCCGCCAATCTCGACGAACACTTCGGGCTTGCTCGACCCCGTCCATTCAACCTGCAACTCGAGCGCAAGTACGCCGTCTTTCTCGTCGAGGTGACTGCGAACATCAGCGCTTTGCACCTTCAGCACTCCGGTGTCTTCGATGCGCTCGACGGGCCGCCACGGGCCAATCGCGTGCACGGCTGGGCACCACCCCGGCATGTGTCCGAGCAGAGTGGTGCGAAAGAAGCGCAGTGCTCCCGATTCGATCATTCGCGGTCTCCATCGGGCCCGACCCTTCTTCGCCTTCAACGCTGGTTCGAGCGCGCGAAAGCCAATCACCAACTCGTTGCTTCCTTCGCAAATCGCCGCGACGTCCCGAGCCAGGAACATGCTGTCGGTTTGCAAGACCTTTGCGCCGTTGAGCCAGACTTCGGCCAGCGTTGCGAGCCCGTGAAAGCGCAGCGTCTGTGGCCCGCTGGCGGTGAAGCGGGTACGAAACCAGAAGTCCTTGTCGTGCAGGGGCGCTGGGTTTTCCAATGACCACTGGCCTGCGTCGTTGAGCGCTTGCGCGACCGTGCCTGGCACCTTCGCGGGGAGCCACGGGCCGTTCAGCTCGGCGGGCGCCCCAATTGCACCCGCGGCGGTTCCGCACAGCTCCCAACCTTCGACCAGCGGTACGACCCGTCGGCCAGTCACTGAATGAATCTTCGCCATGCCAGCGTTTTTAGCGCGTGTCCGGCGGGTCTGAACGAAACTGCGCTACCCGTACCGCTGAATCAGCACGCCCAGCGCAACGTCGTGGGCGCGCTCGAGCGTGTCGAGGGTCGGGCCGAAGTCGCCGAACTTCTTCTTGTTCACTGCTCGGGCCAGCAGAAACTGCAGCCCCTTGCTGGTCGACGCCAGTTGCTCGCAGGCCGCGATGGCTTGCTCGAGCCCGCCTTCACCTTGCGCGAGCAGCCACTTGCAGTGGTCCGCCAACAGCTCGAAGTTTGCGCCCAGCTGGCGCACGACGTTGAACGAATAGAGGTGGAAGTAAGCCATCGGGCGAGCTGCGAGCTGCTCGAGGTGACGCGGAAACTCGGCGCGGAACTTCGTGAGCGGGTTGCTCGGCCTGCGCTTGAGGTGCCACTTGAGCAGCTTGCGCGCCTCGTCGAGCAGTCCCGCCCCCGAATGACCCGCGCCTTGATGGAACTTCACGAATTCGACGTAGGGGTACAACACGTTGGGGTTGTTCTTGAGCTCGGGCAGCAGTCGGAACACGCCGTCGAAGTCGTCACCCGCGAGCTCGTAGTAGCCGGCGTTGTGAAAGTACCCCATTCGCTTTTGCACCGCGTCGAGCTCGACGATGCCGATGGTGCTCTTCACGTGCTCGTGGCGGTAGGCGGTGCCGCGCGTGTCGGGCAGGTAGAAGCTGTCCATCTCGACCAGAACGAGGCGGCCGCGATCCAGCTGCTGCGCCACCTGCGCTTCGAGCGCGTCGTAGATGGCCAGCTCTTGCACCTGCAGCCCGAAGAGCGCCTGGAGATCTTCGAGTGGGAACTTGAAGAAGGTGAACTGGTCTCCTTCGAAGTCCTGCGCCACGGTGAACCCGAGCGCCGCGACCGGGTCAACGCCATAGGCGTTGAGCGCTTCGATCCACAAATCCATGTAGCAGTTGGTCTCGGGCCAGCTGCGCTGCGGCGAGTGAAGCGCGTGAGGCTTGAAAGTCGCGACTGAAGTCTGCGGAAGCACGCTCACCCCCAAAGGACATCGCGCACGGCTTTCGGCCAGCCATTCACGTCGAGGCCGTGGTGCTTGAAGAGCGCGAGGGCGACGCGTTCCATCCCGAAGCCGACGCATGCCGTATGCGCCACCTGCGCGTCGGGAGTCTTGATGTTCCACAACAGCCCGAAGTGGTCCTGATGGTAATTGAAGCTCAGGCACGCGGTGGGCTTCTCGACACTGGTGATGGGAATCAACAGCTCGAACTTCAGGTTTTGATCCCGTTGGTTCACCGCGAGCATCTTTCCCGCGCGACCGAAGAACGGGTCATTGGCGACGTCGATGGCCAGTGGCACCTCGAGCGACTTCATCAGCTTCTGCCCGCGCTGAAGCCACAGCTCGCGGAAGTCCATCACCTGCTGCGGCGTGCCGATTCGCACGTACTCACGCATTCGAAACAGCTGCATCCGGGCGGGATCCAACGACGGCTCGTGGCGAAAGCAATACGAATAGACATCAACCAGCTTGCCCGCGGCAGGCAACTCACCGCGCTTCGCGATCGTCGGATATATCGGATAGCAGGCCGCGGGCGTCATCACCACCTGCGTCGCCTTCTGCCCCGCCGTCCAGTCTTCCTTCTTCTCGAGCTTGTCGAGCAACGCCATGTGCTCGCGCTCGTTGCCCATGAAGCTGTGCACCGTGCCGGCCAGCTGGGGAAAGCTCTTTAGGTACTCGCTCTCTTCGAAGTGCTGACGGTTGATCGCAGGAGGAAAGCGCATCACCTCGGCGCCATCGCCGCCGCCCCACTTCGAGACCAGCGTGTTGAAGCGATCGACGACGTCTTCGAAGACGCCACTGCGGCCATACAGGCCGTCGACGCCCATCGGAATCAGAAGGCCCTGGTCGAGCAACTGCTTGAGGAAAGTGGCTTGAGCGTCCATGGATTAGCTGAACAGTCCGTTGTCTTCTTTGTGGACCAGCAGAAGGTTGGCAGTGTTTCCGAAAATACGGTCGTTGCTCACCATTACCGCCGCCGAATGCGCATCGCG
>JANOHG010000235.1:0-4387 GCA_031406375.1 Archangiaceae bacterium
AACGCCTCGCGTGCTAATTCAGCGGTACCAGCGGTACAATTAACGCACTTTCGCTTCAGGCCCGCTGAGCCTTCAGGATGCCCGGCAACCACTGCCCCTTCTTGAAGGTCCTGTCAGCGAGCGCTCTCGAGAACCTGGTGAGGAGCGTTTGCCGCGGGTCTACCCACGGGCTAGGGCGACAATGGCAGGCCTGCCTTGTTGAGACATCGGGCACAATGGCCGGCGAAAACCTTCGAGAGTTTGCACGGGCGCCGGTGAGCGGCACAGTCAAGTTCTTCGAGCGGAACCGGGCGTCGCAGGCGGTTAGCACCGAGATCTCAGGCGGAGGAATTTTTCTTCGTACCGGAGCCGTGCTTGCTGAAGGAGCGATGGTCACTGTGCGTGTCACCCTTCCTGGTGCTTGCGGCGAGCATTCACCGTGCTCGGCAAGGTCTCGGTGAAGAGAACAATTCACGCGTCGCGGCGGTCGGAGGCTTCCAGGCGTAGGCCGGGCTCACAGTGGACGGCACAATGGCAATCTTGGAGGCTAGAGTTTCCACGCCCGCAGCACCCGGTCTCGCAGGAACCTGGAGCCTGCTTGCTTCAGCGCGGCACCCGGGTTGACTGGGCTCGAAAGCCAAATCCAGAGAAATGCGACCCCGGCAAAGATCGCGAACGCGACCTCGCCCCGGTTCATCACGAAGGGTTTCCAGAACGGCACCAACAAGGTCGAGAAGTATGGCGTCCAGACGCAGAGGATCCCTTCGTAGGCATGGCACGCCGGGTCGCGGTCGAGCGTCTTGAAATAGTTGAAAGATGCCGAGTTGACCGCCGCATAGACCGACCAGACGAGGGCGCAGAAAGTTGCGATCGATCGAGTCACCGAGGTCGGTGGAGCGAGCACTGCCTGAGCCAACAGAAGCATCGCCGGGAACGTGGCAAAGATCAGAAAACGCGGGCCCGACCAGGCCGCGCCGTGCCACGCCCACCACTTCGCGTAGACGACCAACAGGCCGAGGCAGGCCCAGAACCACGCCCGAAGCGCCCGCTCGAGCGGGTCGCTCAGAGCCTGTCGACGAAACGCGAAAAGCAATGAGGGCTGCCACCAGATCAGCCCTCGGCCGAATGCAAAGATCAACCCCAGCGCGCCAGCGACGAATGGGTGGCCGAAGCTTCCAAGGCCCGAGTCGGTGTAGCGGGCCGCGGCGACCCCGGTATCTAGGTAGTTGTGATCGATCCACGTTCCGCGTCGTATGTATGACTCGAGCACCATCAAACCGACCGCCATCAGCGGAGCGGCGAAATGCCGAAGCTTGCCTTCCGTCAACCCGAAGTAGAGCGCGGCCATCCCCAGCGCGGGAATCGTGCCGGCGGTGTTTGCCGACGCCACGGCGGCGATCACCCAGCCCCAGTATCTTCCGGTCGCGACCGCGATGATTCCCACCGCCAGTCCCACCGAGGTGAACGTCTCGCCGTAGAAGGTCAGCATCGGCAGGGGGAACAGCGAGGCGCAAATCAGCATCAGGCCGGTCATTCTCAACAGGCGAGCATCGGCGACCGGCACCAGCAGGCGATGGGCAAAGACCAGCCCGCCGGCGAGCACGAAGACGTTGAAGCGGGTGAACAACCACTCGTTGAGATCCAGCTTTCGATCGACCCACAACAGCGGAGTCGAAAAGAGCGGCCCGATGTACGAGTACCAATGCTCGAGGTGTTTGCCATCGGTGAGCAGCTGGCGAATGTAGTTGGCGCGCATCTCGCCGTCGCCCCAAGCGCCGTGCTCCATCCACAGACAGACCGCCAGCCCGACGGCCACCAACGCCCAGTCGATCCTGCGAGCGAATGATTCACTGATGTTCGGCATTTCGAGTGTTCTATCTCGCGATTTGCGCAGACCAGAAGAAACGTGAGGTCGAGCTTCGTCTCTGAACCGGCGCTGACTGGACAGGACCCTCGGCGATGTTGGTCGCGCCTGTTGACCGGAGTACGGCGGGCACTTGACTTGGCGCACCTCCCATTCCTGTTGCAGTCGACCTCTGTTCGCCCCTGGTTCGAGGTGCCACTCTCCGGTTCTCTTGCGTTGCTGTGGCTGGCGCTTCGGCTGTCTCGCGCACACGAAGAATCGGCAAGCCCAGCAGGCCTCCCAGAACAAGGAGGCCTGCTGGAAGCACTCTAGAGCTCAAGCGCAAAGCAGCTTATTCACACTCAGAGCCCTATCAACGAGTGGGCCGAGGAGTTGATGCCTGAGCCGGTGAGCGGCCAACTGTCGCTCAAGATCAAAGCCCGCCAGCTTCTGAAGAACCTAATGCCGCGTAACGACGATTGACCTGGGTGACATTGAGGGCAATCAGGCAGAAGGTCACGCCGCGCGGTTAGCGCAGCGGCTTCGGCCCGTCTAGCTCGGCGGTCAGTGGGAGCTTTTTGAAGACCACTTCGAGGAACGTCGTCTTCTCGCCGCGAAGCACCGCGTTCAATACGCGGAAGGCACACCCGACCCCGAACTCGCTGCAGATGAGAGGGAGGTTTCGCAATGCATCTTTGCCGGTGATGACGCCGCGCATGGTCTGACCTCCTGAGCCTAGGCCAACGCAAGGGAGATGCCGGCGCCAAACCCTGAGAAACCCAACGTTGATTTGCGCGACAGGCGGGTCATTTTGAACCGAGCTACCAAGACGTGACCCAGGCCACCGCCTTTCGACCCAGTCGCGCATCACTCTTTAGCGGCCTGACTGGGCATCGCCAGGTCGTCGATCGACAAACGAGAACGAGGGGTAGCAGATGCCGACTGCTTCGAGCGCGACCGGAGCGAGCACCGCCACCATTCGATCGCGCGGGCTCGTGAATGAACCGACTGACAGCGCACGGCAGTAGTAGCATTCCTCGGTCATGGCGAAGCCCCCGATTGTCATCACTTCGGCGCTGCCGGCCGACCGACTGAATCAGATCGCGACTGGAAAGCTGACTGCGCTCGCCGTCGTCGTCCGACTGGATGCCGACGGCCAGACGCTCAAGGGTGAGCTTTCGTTCAAGCTCGGCAAGATTTTGCACGTGGCCACGCGCGCTCCGATTGGTCACTCGGCGTTCGTGGTGGTGGGGCACGACCACCTGCACTTCACCAACGCTTCGCTGGGTGGGCTTGGGCCAGTGATGTTCTTCGATTTGCCGAACCTGGGGGCACTTGAAGAGAGAATTGCGGCCTTACTGCAGCGCCGAATGGCCTCGGTGTTGGTGCTCGCCGAGAAATTGAAGAAGCTGCGCATCAACAGCCGAATTGACCCCGATCAACTGCAGGTGGTGGGCGAGATTAAGGCGGTGCCGCATTCCTTCGAGCTTCGCGGAGGCCCTGAAGGAATCTGGGTATCGCGAATCATCTCGGCTGACGGAACCTCGAAGGACCTACCCGCTCAAGCGGCGGTGTTCGGCCTTGACCAGTTTCAGAGCCAGATCGACCTCGAAATGTATCTGACCGACGCGCTGCCGACGTTGCTCGGCAAAAAGAGAGAAGACGCGGCGCATGTCGCCACTGCACCGCCTGCGGCAGTGCTCGAGAATGCCGCGGCTGATCCCGCTGCAATCACCCTCGCGATGCTCGCGCAGAGGCTGGGGCCAGACGCGGTGTTCGGTCTGGGGAATCCGAGCGAAGTGACGCAGGACTTCACCGTCGGCAAGGTGGCATATCGGTTCTCAGCCGTTCACGTTTCAGGACCCACCTTCAAAGGGAAGCTCGTGGGGCCAAAGGGCGAGAAGTGGTCAGACAAGTTTGATCTGATGCGGTTCCCCGGCATTTCACGGGTGGTCGCCAGCGTGCTTGGCATCAAACCTCACCAGGCCGCTACGGGTCCCGCTGCCAATCTGTCGCCTGCAGGGCCGGTGGTGGCATCACACCTGGTGCCTCAGGAGAATGAAGTGTGGGTGATGAACGTGATCATCGAGCGCGAAGACCAAGGCGAGGTTCGCTACGCCTGTACGAACGTTGACGGAAAACCGTTCGGAGCGACTCGACTGCTCAAGAGCAACGAGTTTCGCGAAGTCTTCGTGCAATCTGGCTCTGGGTGGAGGCTCCTCATTTTGATCGAAGCGGTGGGTGGAGATGCCTCGGTCGCGTACCGACAACTCGACAGTCAACGAAAGCCACGGGGAACTCAAAAGCGGATCCCGATCGCCATCCTCGTAACTAATTTCGTTCCAGAGGCAACCGCGTATTGAGGAATGCGAGTCCTTCAATTCGGGTGCGTCTCGCGTCGGCTCATGGCGTGTATCTGCCGCCAGTGTCCAGGTAGGACGTCGCGGTTTGACCACCCCATACAATTAATTTCGATCCGATGAGGGTACCGGTGTGTCCGAGGCGCGCCACCGGGGCGCCACTTTGTGCGGTGGGGTTCCATTGGTTGAACACTGGGTCGATTCG
>JANOHG010000236.1:0-9634 GCA_031406375.1 Archangiaceae bacterium
GGCACCTTTGATGTTGAGCAATTGATTGACGTAGTACGCGACAGGCTGGGGCGACTGATCATCGGCGTCAGATACAGCGACCACGGCGAGCACCGCATCCGACCGAAGGAATCCAACGTTGTCACTGGTGATCAGCGGAGCAGTCAGTGCACTCACCGCAGGCGACAATGACAGCTCGCTCGCGCTGCCATTGGTGCCGAGGTTGACCTTCTGTTTGAACTTGTTCTCGACATCGACGGTGGTGGGCGTGAGGACCTTGGGGTTGTTTGCGTCTCCGACGATTCTGCCCCGCAACGCTGAGACTGAGTCCATGTCGGTGCTGGTCACTGCGATGTGGTAGTCGACCTGCGCGGTGGTGGCGTACTTGATGAAGCTGGTGAAGTTCAACGACAGCGCCATCTGCTTGTTGCCCATCGACCCCGAGTTGTCGATCACGATCAAGATGTCTGCCTTTGGCTTGCTGTCTTGTTTGAACGTGTCGGTGTTGAGACCCATCGTGTCGCCGTTGCCCGAGAGCGTGATGATGTAATCGACGATCGCGCCATTCTGGGTGACCTTGATCAGGAATGCGCCGTTGTCAGACCCGTAATTGATTGGGTGGTACTTCATGCTGAAAGTGATTGGCGCGGCGCCCTGGCTGATGACAGTGCCAGCCGCGAGACCTGCCGTGCTGACGGGGATGAACTCGGGACAATCGGTGGTGCCTGGGCAGTTGGGCGACCCTGCCTTCTCGCCTGCAGGCGAGACCATCGTGTAGCCGTTGACCGTCACCGATGACGTGCAGGTGTTGTAAATGGTGAAGGTACGCGTCGCGCTGCTGCAGTCCTTCTGAACGGTGCCGAAGTTGAGGTCGTCGGGCGAAATCGTCAGGCAACTGGCGGCAATCGTCGCGCTGAGCGACACCACCGCTTCGGGCTTGGTCGGATTGCTGATGCTGAACGAAACCAACCCCGTTGACGGTGAGACGACGTTCGGCACCGCGCCCTGGGGCCACGCGCGCACTGCGACCGAAAGACTTGCACCGGGCTGCAGCTCTTTGTCGAACAACGGACCCGCCGGCAGCGAGAAGACGACGTTCGTCGGCGCCTTGAGGTCAAGGTTCGAGATCAAACAGAGGTCAGATGGATTCTGACCCTTGTTGCGAATCGTGAACGAAAGATCTTTGTAGTCGGGCGGCGTTACCAACCCAAAGTTTAAGGTAAGCGGCGACACTTCGTAGTCACACGGAGGCAGCAAGACCGCTTCGGCGTGAATGTTGACGACGAAGGTCGGCTCATCGGGGTCGTTCGAGGAAATGACGACCTCCCAATCCTTGGGGCCCAGCGTCTGGGGCGTGATGCGCACCGGAATGTCGAGAAGCGCTTTCGCGGCTGACGCTTCGAGACCCACCGCAGGGTCATAGGTGCCCGTGGTCGGAAGGTTGCTGCAACTTCCATCGCCCAGAACTTCACCGACGCACAGCTCAGTCGTCGCCGCGGTGTTGCCTGTCACACCTGCTTTGATGCGCACTTCCCAATAGGCGGCCCCGGTGCCCGTCGCGCCAAGGATCAGGTTCGCTTTCGCATTGGGCGGCGTAGGGCGCGTGCCGACATTCTGAATCGTCAGCTTCCGATTCACGTAGCTCGACGCGCCTGCAAAATAGGCGACTCGACCGAAGTTCAGCGTTGCAGGCTTGACGTCGATGTCGGGCCCGCCACCGTAACCATTGAGCTGCTCGATGCCCGCTGATTGCTTGGGAAGCGAGGTGGTGAAGTCGAGCCGCGCGTTTCGCGGCCCCAGCAGAGTCGGCTTGAAGGTGACCGTCACTTTCGCGGTGCCAACAACCAGCTTCTGGTCGGCATCGCGGGTTGCCGCAGGAACCTCAACCGGCTGGGCGGTGACAACTTTGTAGTCGTTGGTCGAGGCAGTCAGCCCAGAAAGACTGACCGGCCTGAGACCCTTGTTGGTGAAGGTGACGTCACCACTGACCTGAAGGCCGGGTGTCACGTACCCCATGTCGAGCGGGTTGGGTCCCCACATCAGCACCGCATCGACGCCCTCTCCGATGAGTTTGACGACCTTGTCGGGGCAACCGTCAACGCGGCGCATCGTCACGCGTGCCAGGTATTCCTTCACTTCAGTCGGGGCGAAGGTGATCGTGATCGCTTTCTCTTGCCCCGGCTTGAGGTTCACCTCGCCGGTGGGTGAATCGGGGCTGTAGCTGAACGCTTTGTCATCTCCCGAGTTGCTGCCGATTGGGCCAATGAGCGCGACCGCGTTGATCGGCCGGGTGTTCTTGAGTTTGGTGACAATGTCGAAGGTGTCGCCCTTCGAGACGACTCCGAAGTCGAGCGTTCCAGGCAGCTCGCACTCGCCTGACACCGAGGTTCCCTTGATCGTGATCGACCCGGTCTGCGCCCCCTCGTCGGTGTTGCTTGCCCTAAGAATCAACTTCGCCTCGTGCTCGACCAACGCGCGTGAATCGAGAGGAGAATCGAAGGTGAGCGTGTACTCGGCGACGTCGGCTGACTTCAGCTCGCGGGGCTGAAAGTCGACGAGAAAAACTGGCTTGTCATCGCCCACCCCAGAAACCTGTACCGCCTCTCCACTTTCCTTCTCGAGCTTGTCGAGGAAAAGCGCCCCACGACCGATGTTCTTGATCGTGATCTTGAGTGTGGCCTTCTTTTCCATCGGGATCTGACCAAAGTCGTAGACGCCCGAGCTGCCGCTCTTTGTCACCTCACCCTCGAGGTAGACGATTGAGATCTCACCGTGGACAGGTGGCGCTGGGCGCCTGCCACAGTTGCAGCCGCTGATCACCACAGAAAGAATTGAAACCAACAGCGCAGTGCGAATGGCAGACGGCGTTTTCTTCATCATCGGTCGGTCTCGTGCTCCAACGCCCGCGGGCCTGCGGGCTAACGGCCGGCCAATCTGCACAACCGCTTCACCGGGGTCAAGCACCCACCCTAACTTACCGATTCCTACAGTGAGCGACATGTCGCCGACGAGGCGAATGCGCTGGCTTTCAGGGGATGCACGCGACGAAATACGTGAGGGTGAGCGTCTTGCCTGGCTCAGGCACGAAGAGCGGCTCGAAGTTCACCGAATTGTTGGTCGAGTCGTACATCCAAATCTGCGCGCCGCGAACATCGATCGGGTCAAGTTGCAGCCCATCAATCTTCACGACGATCGTCTTGCCAGCGGTCAGATCGGGGGTCGACGTCAGGTAAAAGTTGGTTCGGTACCCAAAGGCGTTCTTGCCGATCTGCTCGAGCGCTTTGCTCCAGTCAGGCGTGCAGATCTCTTCCTTCACGCCTGCGGTCGCCGTGACGGCCGCGAGAATGCGCGGTGCACCGCCGGAACCATCGTAGCTGCAGCCGGCAGGTGCAGACGAAAGGTACGGAGCAACGGCGTTGAAGCTGAACTGACTCGCGCGCTGAGCGCCTTTGATGTTCAAGAGTTGATTGACGTAGAAGCTCACCGGCTGGGGCGATTGATCATCGGCGTCGGTGATCGCGACCACCGCCAGCACCGCATCGATTCGCAACAAGCCAGCGTTCTCGTTGGTGATGATCGGCGCCGTCAGGCCGGCCACTGCGGGGCCGAGCACTGTCTCGGTGCCGCTGCCGTTGATTCCTAGGTTTACCTTCTGCTTGAACTTGTTTTCGACATCCACCGTGGTCGGCGTCAGCACCTTGGGATTGTTGGCATCACCCACGATGCGCCCGCCTTCGGCCGGCATATCCGAGGTGGTCACGGCGATGCGGTAGTCGACCTGCGCCGAGATCGCGTACTTGATGAAGCTGCCGAAGTTGACCGACAGTGAAAGCTGCTTATCGGCCATCGAACAGCTGTTATCAATCACGAGCAAGATGTCGGCTTTTGGTTTCGTGTCCTGCTTGAACGTGTCGGTGTTCAGACCCATCGTGTCGCCGCTGCCGGTGAGAGTCACGATGTAGTCGACGACCTGCGCATTCTGAGTGACCTTGAGCAGGAACGCGCCATTGTCAGGGCCGTAATTGATCGGGCGGTACTTCATGCTGAAAGTCACCGGGGTCGAGCTGGGGTTGATCACCGTGCCCGCTGCGATTCCTGCGGTGCTTACCGCGAGGAACTCTGGGCAGTCGATCGTGCCAGCACAGTTGGGCGAACCGGCCTTTTCTCCCGCTGGCGCGACCATGCTGTAGCTGTTGACGGTCACTGCCGTCGGGCAGGTGTTGTAAATGGTGAACGTTCGCGTCGCGCTGTTGCAGTCTTTCTGAACGGTGCCGAAGTTGAGGTCGTCGGGAGAAATGGTCAGGCAGCTGTTGGCGATCGCAGCATTGAGCGAAATGTTGCTCTCAGGCTTGGCGGGGTTGCTGATGCTGAACGTCACTGCCCCCGTGACGTTGGTGATCGCCATCGGAACCAGCCCCTGCGGCCAGGCGCGCACCGAAACGATTAGGCTTGCCCCGGGCTGAAGCTCCTTGTCGACCTGCGGGCCGGCCGGAAGCGAAAAGATGGCATCGCTTCCCGGCTTCATATCGAGGTTCGAGATCAGACAAACGTCGGCGGGGTTCTGCCCTCGGTTTCGGATCGAAAACGAAAGGTCCTTGTAGTCGGGCGGCGTGACGAGGCCGAAGTTCAGCGTCAGCGGAGAAACCTCGTAGTCGCAGGGGGGCAGCACGACCGACTCGGCCCGAATGGTGACCACGAAGCTGGGCTCATCGGGGTCATTGGTGTGAATGGTGACTTCCCATTCCTTCAATCCCCCGTTGGTTGCGTCGGCGGGGGTCAGCCGCACTGGCACATCGAGCAACGCTTTGGCCCCGTTCGCTTCGATGCCGATCAGCGGGTCGTAGGACGCATCGGACGGGCGGTTGCTGCAGGCCCCGTTGACGACCTCGCCGATGCACAGCTCACTCAGTTGCGCGGTATTGCCAGTGACGCCTGGCTTCACCCGAACTTCCCAGTAGACGGCGCCCATACCGCCTTCGCCCAGACGCAGGTTTGCCTGCGGGTTGGGAGGCGTCGGCCGCGTGCCGACGTTCTGAATCGTCACCTTCCGGGTCACGTATGCAGCAGGGTTCGAACCTTGAAAGTACGCCACGCGGCCAAAGTTCAGCGTCGACGGCTTGACGTCGATGTCTGGACCACCGCCATACCCCTGCAGCTGCACGATGCCCGAAGGCTGCTTGGCGAGGTTCGTGCTGAAGTCGAGTCGCGCTGGCCGCGGCCCCAGCAGCGTCGGTTTGAAGATCACTGCCACCTTGACGGTACCTGCCACCAGTTCGTCGGTCGCGTCGCGAGAAGCGGCGGGGACGGTGACAGGCTGCGTCGCGACCTTATAGTCGGCCTTGTCGGTCTTCAGCGCAGTCAGGGTGACGTCTTTCAACCCGAGGTTGCTGAACGTCAATTCGCCGCCGACCTGAAGCCCAGGGGTGACGTATCCCAGGTTGAGTGGATTGGGAGCCCAAGTGAGCACGCTGTCCACGCCTTTGCCCTTGAGCTTCACCACTTTGTCGGGGCAACCATCGAGGCGCCGCATCGTCACCCGCGCGAGGTAGTCCTTCACTTCGGTCGGCGTGAAGTTGATCGTGACGGTCTTCTCCTGCCCTGCCTTCAGCGTTACTTCGCCCTTGGGTGATTCGGGGGTGAATGCGAATGCCTTGTCGTCGCCCGAGTTGCTGGAAATTTCGCCGACAAACGAGAGCGCGTTGATCGGCCGGGTGTTTTTCATCTTCACAGACAGCGCGTAGGCGTCGCCCCGCGAGACAGCTCCGAAGTCGAGCGTATTGGGCAACTCACATTCACCAGAGACGCTCACTCCTTTGACGATCACCTCGCCCGTCTCTTTGCCAGCCTCGGTGTTCGAGGCGCGGAGGATCAGCTTCGACTGGTGATCAACCGTCGTGCGGCTGTCGATGGGAGAATCGAACGCCAACTCGAACTCGACCACTTCGCCTGATCCGATCTCTTTCGGCTTGAAGGCGGCGAAGAATACCGGAGCGGTCGCCGGACTGCTTTCGCCAATTTTCACCGCGTCGCCTTCGACGAACTCAAGGGTGTCGAGGAACAGCGCGCCACCCCCGGTATTCTTGATCACCAGCTTGCCCGTTTCTTTCTTCCCCATCGGGACCTGACCGAAGTCGTAGGTGCCGCTGGTGGGGCTGCTCATCGTCACCTTGTCGACGACGTAGACTATCGAGATCTCACCTGCGCGCTTGGTCACCGCGGTCGGGTTGCAACGACATCCCGAGACAACAAGGGCTGCAAGGGCAACGGCAATCAGCGAACGGCACGCCATGAGGACCTCAGATTTCGGAAAACTCGCCGCATGGTGGGAACTTGAGAGGGGTAGAGTCAAGTCGCGCCGACGTTGGTGGCTTTCTGTTGATTCGATATTCAAGCCGTTGTCAAACCTCCCATTCCTTTGAGCGCCGAGAACACCTACCGCGACCGGGTCGCTACCGCGAAAACCCAGCTCGCTCAACTCGATGCCAAAGGCGGGCGCTTCGCCAACCTGCGACTAGCGACCTTCCTGATTGCCGTCGGGCTCGCACTCACGACGCTGTTCGGAAGGCTTCCTGGGTGGGGGTTTTTGGCAGCGCTCGGCACGATGGCGATTTATGCCGCCTTCGCGGTGCGGCACGCAAAGGTGATTCGCGAAGAGCGAACCGCGAAGACGGTGCTGCTGCTCAATGAGCGCGGCCTCGCACGGCTTGCCGGAAAATGGCGGGACTTCCCTTCGCAGGGCGAGCGCTATCGGGTCGACGGTCACCTCTACGTGGGAGACCTCGACGTCTTCGGCCACGGCTCGTTGTTTCAACGCCTCGACGAGACGAGCACCCAGACGGGCGAGAAACTGCTCGCCGGGTGGCTTTCCGCGCCAACGAAGAGCATCGCGGAAATCAGCGCGCGCCAGAATGCGCTCAAGCAACTATCGCCCTTGATCGACTTTCGCCAGCTGTTGGTCAGCGAAACGCGCCAAGCGGTGGCGCAAAAAGCGGACCCTTCGAAATTCATCCGGTGGGTCGAGAACGGATCGTCGATCGCTTCGCTCAAGTGGGCGTTCGTGCTCGCCCACATCTTGCCTCTGGTCACGTTCGGGCTGTGGGTCGGAGCACAAACCCAGGTGCTGCTCGAATGGGTGCCCTACCTCGGGCTCGGGCTGCAGATCGCGGTGGTGGTGATCACGGCTCCCAAACTGGCCGAGATGTACGCGCAACTGGCGATGGGTGAGCAGGGCTTCGTCCAGTTCGAGCACACCTTCGAGGCGATCGACGCTCAGCAATTCTCAGATCCCCTCTTGAGCCGACTGAAGCTGGGCTTGGCGACGGGAGGACCTCCGGTGTCCAAAAGGCTCAAGGCCTTCGAACGGCTCCATGGGTTCGCCTCGCTTCGATCCGCCAAGGAAGTTCACTGGATCATCAACGCGCTGCTGCTGTGGGACCTCCATTTTCTCTTCCGAATCGAGCGGTGGCGAAGCGCGCTGGGCACCGGAGTTCGAGGCTGGTTCGAGTCGCTTGCTCAGCTCGAGGCGCTTTCTTCGATGGCGACGTGGGGTTACGAAAATCCGGCGCACTGCTGGCCAGAGGTCGATGACTCACCCGTGCACTTCGACGCCCAGCAACTGGGCCACCCGCTTCTCGACGCCCCGGTGCGAAACGACGTCACGCTCGAAGGACCCGGCACCGCGCTGGTGATTACCGGCTCGAACATGTCCGGAAAGACGACGCTGATGCGCGCGATGGGGCTGAACACGGTGATGGCGCTCGCCGGAATGCCAGTGTGCGCGTCGGCGCTGAAGGTGAGCGCGGTTCAGGTGTTGACGAGCATGCGGGTCAAAGACTCGCTTGAGCGCGGCGTCTCATATTTCTACGCCGAGGTTCAACGGATCAAAGCGGTGCTCGACGTCGCCCGAGCCAACCCTCAGAAGACAATCTTCCTGCTTGATGAGCTGCTCATGGGCACCAACACCCGCGAACGGCAGATCGCTTCGCGCGAGCTGATGCGAATGCTGTTGTCGACTGGCGCCGCGGGCGCGCTCACCACCCATGATCTGTCGCTCACCGAGCTGGCGAGCGACCCCAAAGTGAAGGTTCGCAACGTCCACTTTTGCGACCTGGAAAAAAACGGAGAGATGACGTTCGACTACCTGCTTCGCGACGGAGTCGTTGAGACAACGAATGCGCTCGACGTCCTTCGGCGCGCAGGCGTGGACATTCGCGAGTAGCTTTCAGCTGCTGGGGCGGGGGTTGGGCGGCGTCATCGCCGGTTGAGCTCCGGCCGGTGAAAGCTTGGGCTCGATGCGCACCATCATCACCCGAGGGCCATCCATCTTTGCGACGCTGATCCGGTAGTCCTCAAGGACCCAGACGTCTGCAACCACGGGCACGCGTCCGAGCTTCGCCATCAGGTAGCCCGCGATGGTGGTGATCTCGACCTTGTCGACGTCGAACTCCACTTCAAGCGTGTCTTCCAGATCGTCGAGCTGAACCGTGCCTGGAAGCTCGAGGCGACCTCCCGGCAGCGCGCGAACCGGCTCAACCTTGCCGCCAAGCTTCGCGATGTTGCCAACCAGCTCAGCGACCACGTCCGAAATGGTCACCATCCCCGAAGTGCCGCCGTGCTCGTCAACGACGATCGCGACCTGTTTGTGCCGACGTCGAAACTCGGCCAACAACTGCTCGAGCGTCACGTTCTCGGGGACGAAGAGCACCGGCCGCTGTACCTGGCTCAACGACTTGAGCTCACCGCGCGAGAGCAGAAACAACAGATCCTTGACGTTCACCAGGCCTTCGATCTGATCGAGCCCACCCCTCACGACGGGAAGCCAGGTGTGGCCCGCGCTGCGCGCCGCTTGAAGGTTGTTTTCCAGGCTCGCCGCGAGATCGAGGTACTTCATCTGGGTGCGCGGCACGAGCACCTGGCGGGCGGTCTTTTCCATCATCGACAGCGCCCGCTCGAGCAGCTCGGCGCGCGAACTGTCAATCGCGCCGGCTTGAACCGAGTTGGCGAAAATCAATCGCAACTCGTCCTCATGCAACACCTCGTGCTCTTCGGCGCCCTGCTTTAGCCCCAACAGCCGCAGCGCCATCCGAGTTCCGAAGTTGAGCACCCAAATCACCGGGAAGGCGATGAAATAGAAGACCCGCATCGGCCATGCGAGCGTCAGTGAGGTCCGTTCGGCATACCGAATCGCGATCGTCTTCGGAACCTGCTCGCCGACGACGATGTGTAGAAACGTGATGATCCCGAAGGTCAACACCAGTGAGATGGTCTTCGAGATCGCATGAGCGGCTTCGGTGTCGGGGCTCAGCTTGACCAGCAGCGCTTCGATCAGGTGACCGAAGGCGGGCTCGCCGACCCAACCCAGCGCCAGCGACGCCAACGTGATTCCAACCTGGCAGGCCGACAGCCAGGCATCGAGCCGGTTGCGCATCGCCAGCGCCTGCGCCGCGCCCGGACGCCCCTGCTCGACCAGCGCCTCGAGCTGCGTCGGGCGCACTTTCACCAATGCGAACTCGATCGCCACGAAGAAGGCGTTGAGAAGCACGAGAACCAACGCGAGACCGAGGGCGGCGAATTGCACGGTGATCGGCTCTTTAGAAGAGCGCCTCGAATTCAAGGTCGGCTTTCAACGAATCGAACATCGGATCCGTCGCGAGCC
>JANOHG010000240.1:0-3059 GCA_031406375.1 Archangiaceae bacterium
CCTGGCCGCGCTGCCTGCCTCGCACGTCGATGCCGTTCTTCCCCGCGACTTCAGTGCGCTCGTCCGCTTGTTCCCGGTGCTCAAGCGGCTGGACACCGTCGTCGCCCGCCGCAGGCCGCTGAGCGACACCGTCGATGCGAAGGAGATTCGTCGCAAGGGTTTTCGCGCGCTCGCCGAGCTGCTTGCGCGGCTCGCTGAGCGCGCGCCAGTGGTGATCTCGATTGACGACCTGCAGTGGGGAGACTCTGACTCGGCGCTGTTGCTCGAGGCGTTGCTGCAACCTCCGGACGCTCCTGCGATTCACTTCGTGGCGGCTGCGCGGACGCTCGCCTCGGAAGTCGTACCTTCTGAGGTGCTGAAGGCGTTTCTGGACGCCGCGCATGCGGGCACAGTCACGGGGCGCGCGCTGGTACAGCGGTTGACCTGTTGGCCGTTGGAAATCGCCGACGCCGAGAAGCTCACTTTGCTCCTGATGGCAACCGCACCGGCGGGAATCAACCTCGCGGCGATCGCGCGCGAGTCAGGCGGAAGTCCGTACCTTCTCGAGGCGCTCACCTCGATTGCGCGCCTCGGTGGAGAAGTTTCGGCGGCCACCCTTGAAGGTTGGGTGAAGACGCGGGTGGACGGGCTGTCGATTCCCGCGCGCCGGTTGCTCGAAGTGGTTGCGGTGGCGAACCGGCCGATTGCCCGGCTGGTGGCGTGGCACGCAGCAAACCTCGACTCCGAGCTGACGGACCCCCTGGTGACACTGAAGGTGACCCGGCTGGTGTCGGGAAGCGGCGCAGGCCAGAACGAGCAGCTGATGATTTACGACGAGCGCATCGGTCGGGCGGTGCGCGAGCAGCTGGACGATGGGCGACGAAAACAGATTCTGGTTCAGCTCGCGTCGGCGCTCGAGTCGTCAGGTGGCGCCGACGCTGAGACGCTCTCAGATTGGTGGGGAGAAGCGGGGGAGACAGAGCGGGCGTCGCGTTCGGCGACAGAGGCAGCCGTTCGAGCCACGTCCGTGCTCGCGTTCGAGCGCGCGGTGCGGCTCTACGACAAGGCAATCTCGTCGGCCCCCTCGAGCGAGATCTCACGCTTGCAGCAGGCCCGCGCCGATGCGCTTGCTGGAGCTGGCCGTGGCAAGGAAGCGGCCGACGCATATCTCGAGCTCGCACGTCGAGAAGTGTCCACTGACCATGCACCCGAGGCACAGCGGCGCGCTAGAAATCGCCGTAGCCTCGAGCTGCGACAGCGCGCGTCCGAACAGCTGCTCACCAGCGGCCGGCTTGACGAAGGGATTGCGGTGCTTGAGCGGGTGATGGCCGAGCTGGGTGAGACGCCGCCCACAAGTCCGTCGATGGCGAAGGTCGGCGCAATCTATGCGCGCCTCAAAGTGAGGCTGCGTGGGCTGCGCTTTACGCTGCGTCCCGAGGAGGCCATCGATCCCGATCTGCTCGCCCGTGTCGATGCCTACTGGTCAGCGGCAACGGGCTTTTCGGTCGTCGATCCGGTGCGTGGCACGGGCTATCAGTTCACCCACCTACGGCTTGCACTCGACAGCGGTGAGCCGTACCGCATTGCTCGGGCGCTGGCGCTAGAGGCGGGGTACCACGCGTTGCAGGGTGCTCCGAACGAGGCCGAGTGCCAGCGGGCGCTGTCACAGCTGCGCGAGCTGCTCACCCGCCACCCCAACCCGCACGGTGATGGTCTGGCGGCCCTGATGGCGGGCTGCGCGGCGCTCGGCATCGGTCGCTTCACCGAAGCGCGCGCGCTGCACGAGCGCGCGGTGAGCCACTTCCAGGAAAAGTGCCCTGCGATGACGTGGGAACTGATCAGCGCGTCGCAGTACCTGGTGATGAGCCTGCTGTACCTGGGCGAGTTCGCCGAAGTGCGGCGATTGGTGCGCGAGGTGTGCGAGTCGGCCTTGGCACGCAATGACGTCTACGCGTTGACCAACTTCCGCGTTCGGGCAACGCCGCTCATTCACCTGATGGACGACGCACCTGAGCAGGCAAGCCGCGATGTGAATGAGGCGCTCTCGCAGTTCTCGCGGGGTGGCTACTTGATTCAACACTTCTGGGGGACGCACGCGCGGGTGCGCACCGCGCTGTACTCGGGAGCCAATGCTCACAGCCGGGAATTGTTCGAAACGGATGCGCGCGCGGTGAGGAAATCGGGGTTGATGCGGGTTCAGTTTGTGCGGGTGCTTTCTGCGTGGCTCGATGCAACGACAGCGATTGCGGTGAAGAAGAGCGACGCTCTGGGCAAGGCGATCAAAGCGCTAGAGGCCGAGCAGCTTCCCTGGAGCCGCGGAATGGCGACAATTCTCCTCGGAGTCGTCGCGCACCAGGCAAAAGATGGGGCGCGCGCTCAGTCGATGCTTTCGACGGGAGCCGAGCAGGTCGAGGCGGTAGGCGCCGTGATGTATGCCGCGGTGGCGCGAAGGTTCCGAGCGCAGTTGCGGGTGAGGGCGGCGAGAAACGCAGAACTCGCAGCTGCCGATGCGTGGTTCACCCAACGGGGGGTGAGGAATCCGGCGCTGTTTGCGGCGTCGATTTTGCCCGGGTTTGAAGAATAGGCCGGCGGCTACTCGTTGCTGAGCGCCAAGCTGAGCACAGCGCCGAGCGCGACTGCGCCTCCGACGCCATAGGCAACGTCAGCGGCCAGCGCATTCGACCGTGCGGCATCGCCCAGTTTGTAGAAATCAGATTCGAAATACGCGGCGTTTGCGCGGGCCTCAAGCGACCGGCTGTGCACGCCGAGTCCGATGCCGACCCCGACGGCGATCGCCGCGACTACCCCCAGGACGATCGGCACCGAGTAGCGGCGGAGCACGCTGGGTTTGTCGGCTTCCAAGAGCGGAGATGGCCGCCGGGGTGCAGGAAGAAGTTTCGTTTTCGGCTTCGCTTCCAGGCGCGGCTCGCCGCGGTCCTTCTCGAGCTTGGTCTTCTCGTCCCGCTCGAGCTTTGCCTTTTCGTCCCGCTCGAGCTTTGCCTTCTCGTCCCGCTCGAGCTTAGCCTTCTCGTCCCGCTCGAGCATAGCCATATCGTCCCGCTCTAGATTTGGCTACTCGT